>JAQGLD010000642.1 GCA_028293055.1 Alphaproteobacteria bacterium | reverse complement strand
GTCCCGCTGTGATATCGTGAGGCTCAGTCACGGGCGATCGTCGTCAGACGCCGGACTCGAAAGCGCCAGCCGGCTTCTTCCCTGACGAGCTCGTCGTCATAGCGGCCGAAGGCACGTCGCGTCTCGCCGCCGATCCCGAAAGCTTCGCTCGCATAGGATCTGACCGTCGCGAAATCGCCCTGGATCACGATCGAGCCCACCGAGGATTCGAACCGGATCCAGGCGATCTGCTGCATCCGGGCCCACCAGACTTCGACGATATCGAGCTTGCCGCGCACCTCCGAGAGCGAAGGGTGGCCGGCAATGTGCCATTCCGCATTGTCGTCCGACCAGGTCCCCGCCCAATCGGCGGTATCGCTGCGCATGACGGCGTCGGCATAGGTTTCGAGCAGCTCCCTAATGGCCGATCGGTCCTCCAAGGTGCCCACGAACGGCATGCTCACGCTTTCGTTCGGCTGCGGTGGGTCATGCCGATTCGATTCCGGCGAGCATCCGCCGCACCGCGTCGCGCTGCAACTCGGGCGGCCAGCGCCCGCCGGAAACCGCGACCTCGGTGCCGATTCCGCGGACCAGAGCGAGCATCTCTTGCGCGGCCTGGCGGCTGTCCAGCTTCGGCGAGGCCCGGCCGTCGGCAATCATCCGGTCGAACAGACGCTCGAAGCCGGAAATGGCGGACTCGAGATTGGCCTCCCATTCCCGCTTGATCTCGGGATCGGTCATCGCTTCCGAGAAGAATTCGATCGAGATTCGCCAGGCGCTCACCATTTCCGGACGAAGCGGAAGCAGCGCCTCGGCGAGGTCGAGGACTCCCGAATCGGGCGAGTCCAGCAAGGCCGCCTGCTCGCGCTGGGAGCGGCCGAGAATGGAACGATAGGTGTGGTGCAGCAGGTCCTTCTTGCTGGCGAAATAATGCGAGACGATCGCGGTGCTCGATCCGGCCGCGTCGGCGATTCCCTTGAACGAGACGGCGCCGATTCCATCCTTGGCAATCAGCTTTGCGGTGAGGGACACCACTGTCTCCCGCCTCTCGTCATGATCGACAACCTTCGGCATTTTCCCTCCGGAAAGTCAGTGGAAACCGCGTGATACGAACGCCCCGGGAATTGGCCGGCGCGCGATTGACGCCCCCGAAAAGGAAAGCATCTGCCCGGAACAAAATATGACAGCTGTTTTATGATGAAGTCAACAAAAAGAAATTGACCTCGCCCTCGGCACGACCGATCCTGCCGTGATCGAGGAGAGGGAAAATGGGGCAGCCGCTTACCGGCGAAGAGATGATGAAAGTGATCGAGCGCCATCTGGCTGCCGAGGCGGCAGGCGACGTGGCCCTGACCATGGAGACCGTCGCGCCCGAGCCGCTCTATGAATTCTTTCCGCTCGGCTATCGCATCACGAGCCGGGAGACAGTGGCCGAATTGTATCGCCGGCTGCTTCCGAGCCAGGCGAGGCGAACCGGCGTGTCGAAGCGCCGCAATTTGTGGTTCAACCTGCAGGGCTGCGCGATCGAAACCGAATCCCGCTTCCGGGATGATATTGGCGGCGAGCATGTCGCGGCCAATATCGTCGCCTTCACGTTCGAGGCGGGCCTCCTGAAAAGCGAGCGGGTCTTTCTCGACCCCAAGGCGGCTTCCGCCTTCGAAGCGGCGCTGGGTGCGGATTTCCTGTCGCTTCCGGGCGTTTCGGTCCGGGAATAGCCGGCGCCGAAAACAGATCGGTCGGACGATTCAACCCTGCCTTCGCGACTCCTCGAATGAGATCCAGCTCGGCAGGCTCTCCGGAAAATCGACTTCAGTCGGCTCGCCATAGGCATGGTTTCGGTTCCGTGAGAGAAATACGGTCGCATAGGCCTCGGCCGGGACGTAATAGAGGAAGCGGATCAGCCGGTCGGCGATCTTCCAGCCGTCCGGCGTGTTTCGATAGACATCCTCGCACTGCGTCGCGGCGATCATCACCCTTCCGTTTCGAGCGACTTCGGCATGGCCGGAAACGCGACCGGTGGCCTGCTCGCGACCGTCCCCGACGAAGTCGATCTGGTGATCGTGAGTGACGTGCTGGCCGGGGCCGAGCACCTCGAAGCGACGGAGATAGAGATCGATCAGCGCTTTGGTGCCGGTGGCATTCATGGCGCCGTCGGCCGACCTCACCGTGGCATCGGCGGTGAACAGCGAGCCGATCAGATCGACCTCGCGGCGATCAAGGTAGAAGCAGTAGCGCGCTGCGAGCTGTCGTATCTGGGACTCCGCTTCCAGCCTGGCGATGCGGTCCTCGATCGTCATTCCACTCTCTCCTCTTCCCGCATGCAGACTGATGTCGTCGGGTCGTTCCTCGGAGTTGAGTCCCATCCGATAAAACATGCATGATTGTTTTTTCTATGAGGTCTCGCGGAGAGTCAAGGACTGCCGCCAATCCTGACCCGGAAAATGTCCCCTGTTACTGGGTTCACGCTCTAAGCGAACTTCAAATTCAATAAAGCACACCAGAATCATATGGTTACGACTGTGGCTGGAGATTCGGAAATTCGCTACGGACGTCCCACAATCAGTGCGAATTTCCGAATCCCCGCACTTGATCCGGTCCCGGTTCAATCGAACGGGTGACTTTCTTGTGTTGCCGCGGGTTCCGATCCGTCAAATGATCCGACTGGCTCGAACACACGCTACGGCATGAAGAAGCCGCCATTGATGTCGAGGATCGCGCCGGTCACGAAGCCGGCGCCAGGTGACACCAGATATTCGACGCCGGTGGCGATGTCGGAGCCTTCTCCGAAACGGCCAGCCGGCATTTGCGACAGATAGGTGTCGGTGTCGCCGAAGCTGCGGCTTTGCTCGGTGTCGATCCGCCCGGGAGCGATGATGTTGGCGGTAATGCCGTGCTTGCCCACCTGCCCCGCCAGCACACGGGTGAAGCCGATCAGCCCGGACTTGGTAGCGGCATAATGGGCGCCCGAGAGAAGCGAGCGCGTCCGTCCGCCCTGCGAGGAGAAATTGACGATCCGGCCCCAGCCGCCGCGCTTCATCAGCGGCAGCGCCGATCGGCACATAAGGAAGGTCCCGGTCAGGTTGACCGCGAGGACATTGTCCCATTCGGCAATGTCCGTGTCCTCGATCGCGAGCGAGCGGCCCTCATGACTCGGGCTGATCCCGGCATTGTTGATCAGGATATCCAGCCGGCCCTTGTCCCGTTCGACAAGGCGGATTGCCTGCTCGGCCGACTCCAGCGAGGCGACATCGCCTTCGACCGCGCTCACTTCCGCGCCGGCCGCGGCCATCTTCGACCGGGTTTCCTCCAGCCTCTCCGAATCGCGATCGAGCAGCACGACATGATGTCCGAGCCCGGCAAGGCGCTGGGCGACGGAACGGCCGATACCCTGAGCGGCCCCGGTGACCATCGCAACCCGTTGTTCGTCCATCGTCGTCACTCCTGCCGGTTTTTCGCCCAGACGCGCAGGCTCATGCGCAACCGGTCCCCCACCGCCTGCGCCCGCCGCCAGGGATCTGGATAAAGCCGTTCGATCTTCAGGGACCTGGTCTCGTCGCTGAGGATCAGTCCCGGCGGCAGCGCGGCGACGTAAGCGGCAAGCGGCAACGTCCCCTCGCCGAGCAGATAGCGATCGTGCCGCGCCTCCCAAAGCAGCGAATCCGCCGTCGGCGCTTCGGGTCCCGGACCCGCATCGCAGATCTGGGCGAAGAGGATTCGCTCGGGCGGCAGCGCGGCGAGGTCGGCGGGCCTTCCGCCAGAACGGATGAGATGAATGGGATCGGGCAATATTCCGACCGACGGGCCGGCAGCCGTCGCCACATCGATCGCCGTCGCAACGGTGGCAATCGACGAGAACGGCGCGAACTCGATCACGATTCCGATTCCGGCCGGGGCCGCATGATCGGCCAATGCGGCCAGCGATGCCGCGCTCGCCGCCCGGTCCGGAGTGAGGCTGACGGCGATGACATGTCGCGCGCCGATCTCGGCTGCGATGTCGATCAGCCTCCGCTGCGCGTCTTCGATCTCCCCGCCGGTGATTCGGACGACCTCCGCGTCCAGCGCGACGAGGCCGGTCTCGCGAAACGCGCGACGGACCCGCCTGGTCATCGCGCTTGTCCAGATTGCGGGGTCGATCCATATTCCAGCCATGTCGAAGCCAGCTGCCGCGGCGGCGTGAACCACTTCGTCCGCAGGCAGGTCGCGAAGGACCTGCGCTTCGATCGCCAGCGGATTGATCACCCGCCCCGAGACTTGTTGCATGGCGGCGCAGGCGCTAGTGAACAGTTTGAATGAAAAGGAAGGTTTGAGGAATGGCGTCGGTCCTGAACCGGGACTCTCTCAAGAGGCGATCGGCGGTGACCACTGTCACGCGCATCAAGATCATGGAAGCCGCCGAACGCTTGTTCGCGGAGCGAGGGATCGATGGAGTGGCGTTTCGGGAGATTGCGATCGCCGCCAACCAAGCCAACAACACCGCGGTCCAGTATCATTTCGGAAGCAAGGAAAGTCTTGTCTACGAAATCTTCAAATACCGCACCAACCTCTTCGAGGCGCAACGCTCGGCGATGCTCGAGCGGGCCGAGCGGGCGGGCCGGTTGCTGGACGCCCGCGCGCTGCTCGAGATATTGTGCCTGCCCCATTTGTCGATCGCGGATGAAGCCGGCGCCCACCCTTATTCGGCATTCTTCGCGCAATATCTGACTCGCGCGCGATCCGAGAATATCCGCCACCCCTATGACGATCCCGAAGTGCTGATGCCCGCGCTGCGGCGGGTCAGGCGGTTGATCGCCGAGCGGGTCCATTACGTTCCGCCGCATTTGCTCAGGCTGCGCGTGTCCCTGTGCAAACTGATGTTCGTCAACATGCTGATGCGCCGGGACAGCGGCTTCCCGCGGCTCGACGAGGACATCTCCCTGCCCCAGCTGGTCGACGACACTCTGGTCCAGATGACAGCGGCGCTGACCGCCCCTCATGACGATGGGGCCAGGCTGTTCAGCGACATCGTCGCGAACGGGACGGTCATCCCCGAGCCATCATCAGGCGATACGATCTGAGCGTCCGCCACAGGAAGAAAGCAGCGATCAAGGCGGATCCGACGCAGGTGACCATCAAGGCATCGCCAACTCTCTTCTCGTCGTGAAAGAGGTGATCGGTGAGCAGGGCGACGATCGTCGGAGCGGCGCCGAGGCCAACCACGCTGACCACGAACACATAGATGGCCGAAGCAAGGCCGCGCATCCGGTTGGGCGTGACGATCTGCAGCGCCGAGGAGGCGAGCGCCTGGGGCAGGCTATAGGTGAAACTGGCGAGGGTCGCGACCGCGAGCGTGCTCGCATAATCGTGGGTGAAGCCGAGGCCCAGTGAGACCAAAGCGAGCGCGAAAGCGACTCCGAGCGGCACGATGAGCAAGGCTTCCCTTCGCCCACGCCGCTCGATCCGCCGGGCCAGCCACGGGCCGGTGAGCACGCCCAGCGAACCGGTGATCAGGACGATCGTGCCATATTGCAGGCCGACCTGCCCCGCCGAGACCGCGAACCTGCGCATCAGCAAGGCCGGCATCCAGGCCGGATAGGCGTAGAGCGAGATGATCAGGCACGGCATTCCAATGTAGAAATTTCCGTAGAAGCCGCGCCATTCGACGAAGAAGCGCCAGACTTCTCGCAGCGGCATCTTCCCCTGCTGCCCGACCACCTTGCTTTCGCGGCGCCGCGGCTCGCGGACCGCGGTCAACAGCAAGGCGACGACCATGCCGGGCGCGCCGACCATCAGGAACACCACCTGCCAGGGCTTCAGCGCTCCGAACAGCGGCACTGCGTCGAGATTCCAATGTGCCGAAGCATCGAGCAGCAGGCCGCCGAAGATCAGAGCGATTCCGCCGCCCAGATAGGGGCCCATCATGAAGATGCTGAACGCGGTCGGGATGCTTCGCGCCGGGAAGCTGTCGGCGATCATCGACCAGGCCGACGGGGTCAGCGAGGCTTCGGCGCCGCCGACCGCGAAGCGGGCGAGAAAGAGTTGCCAATAGGAGCGAGCGAGGCCGCAGGCACTGGTCGCGAGGCTCCACACTCCGATTCC
>JAQGLD010000625.1 GCA_028293055.1 Alphaproteobacteria bacterium | reverse complement strand
TCGAGGCTTCGCTTCAAATGCGTCGGCACCCAGGCGACGATGTTGTTGACGATCATGTTGAGCCCGCCAAAGCCGAGGCACAGCCAGAGGATCAGCCTGCCGTTGCGGCGCATGAACGGCATTAGCGCGGCGGTGGAGTCCGACAGGGCGGCTCGGCCGGTTCGTACCGGCTCCGGGACGAGCCAGGCGAGCAAGGCGAGAAGGGGGCCGGGAAGGCCGGTGGCCAGGAAGACCAGCCGCCATGAGCCTACCTGCCCGAGCAGTGGCATCGTGACCGCCCCGTGGGTTTGACTGAACTGGGTGACGAGTCCGCCGGCGAAGACCGCGATCACCACGCCGATCAGGCCGCCGGTCGTAAACACCGCCATCGCGAGCGTCAGACGCCGGCGCGGAAACGAATCGGAGAGGATGGAATAGGCCGCGGGCCCCAGCGCAGCCTCGCCGACTCCGACGAGCACGCGTGCGACAAACAGTTCCGCGAAGCTGTCGGCGAGGCCGCAGGCGGCGCAGGCGAGGCCCCACAGCGCGACGCTGATTCCGATCAGCGTGCGACGCGAGAAACGATCGACGAACCAGCCCATGAGCAGGCCGATCGTGGTGTAGAAGAGGGCGAAGGACAGGCCGAGCAGCAGGCTGGCCTGGACGTCGCCGATGCGCAGATCGTGCCGGATCGGGTCGACCAGCATGGTCATCACCTGCCGGTCGACCATTGCGAAGATGTAGAAGACGAACAGGATGGCGACCGTTGCCCAGGCGCGACGCGGGGAGGGGAATTCACAGGCGTCCGGCATCGCCGCCGGCACGATCGTATCACTCATCGCCCGCTCCCGTCGCGCGCCGATCCTTGACCGTCGCTCCGCCTCACTCTTATTGTCTCATAGGAAAAGGCGATTAAACATGAAAGAACTTCTCATCGAGTTTCCGCCGCCACGCGAGCGGCCGATGCACCCGCCCGCCATCGTCGCGGAACTGCGCCGCAGCCAGCCGGTCTCGCCCGTGCGGCTGTGGAACGGCGACCGCGCCTGGTTGCTCACCCGCTATCAGGATGTCCGGGCCGCCTTTCTCGACGATCGGCTGAGCGCCGACGCTGCCCGGCCGGGCTATCCGCATGTCACCGCCGCTTCGGCGGTCGGCCGCTCGATGCTTCCCAATTTCATGGTGATGGACGATCCGGAGCATGGTCGGCTCCGCGCCCTTTTCTATCAGGATTTCCTCGCCAAGCCGATCGCGCAGCGCAGTGCCGAAATCGCCGGAATCGTCGACGACCAGATCGACCGGCTGCTCGCCCAGGACGGGCCTGCTGACCTGATCACCTGCTTCGCGCAGCCGATTCCGGCGCGAACCCTTGCCCCTATATTGGGGCTGGGCGCCGCCCATGGCGAGTCGCTGGTCGCCTATATGAAGGTGATCCTCGGTCGCGAATCGAGTCGGGAGGAAGCGCTTGCGGCCAACCAGGCGCTGATCGCATTCTTCGAGCGCAGGCTCGACGAGTCCGAATTGCTTCCCTCAAGTGGCGTGATCGCGCGGCTGGCGTGCCAGATGAAGGCGGGCGAGCTGCTGCGGCGCGACATTCTGGGCTGCCTGCGCCAGCTGTTCCTCGCCGGGCAGGACAGCACCGCGAGCAGCATTGCGATGGGCGTGCTCCTGCTCATCCAGCATCCCGACCAGCTCGCCGAGCTGACCGCACGCGGAGACCGCCGTGTGTGGGAGGCCGCTTGCGACGAGATCGTCCGCTTTCTCTCGGTCACCCATTTCGGTCGCCGCCGGGTCGCAATCGAGGATGTCGAGATAGGCGGCCGGCTGATCCGCGCGGGAGAGGGCGTCATCCTCGCCGAGAATTACGCCAATCGAGACGAAAGCGCATTCCCGCATGCGGACCTGTTCGACGTGTTCCGGCCGAATGTGCGCAGCCATCTCGGCTTCGGCTCGGGCAAGCATCTCTGCCTCGGCCTCAATCTCGCCCGCGCGGAGATGTCGCTGGCATTGTCGACCCTGTTCGCGAGGGCGCCGAACCTGCGTGTCGTCCCGCCCGAGGGCGGCCTCACCTACCATGACGAGCTGACGATCTACGGCCTGACCAGCCTCCCGGTCGTCTGGAGCTGATGCCCCTATCGTTCGCCGAGCAGGGTACGGAAACCGATCGTCCCAAGCGGGCCATAGTCGAAGTGGAACACGTCGCCCTCCCGGCACGCGATCGGGGCGGTGAAGGAGCCGCCGAGGATGATCTCTCCAGCTTCGAGCCGTTCGCCATAAGGATGGAGCCGGTTGGCGAGCCAGGCTGGCCCGTTGGCGGGATGGTTGAGCACCGCCGCAGCGACTCCCGATTCCTCGACCACGGCATTGCGATAGCCGATCGCCGACACCCAGCGCAGGTCGATGTCGTGCGGACGAACCGGCCGGCC
This sequence comes from Alphaproteobacteria bacterium, assembly GCA_028293055.1. GTDB lineage: Bacteria > Pseudomonadota > Alphaproteobacteria > Sphingomonadales > Sphingomonadaceae > Allosphingosinicella. Next base: position 3,642 of record JAQGLD010000625.1, on the reverse strand, counting down.
GCCGAGCACGATTCCGGCATTTGCAGCATTGTCGGAGATGGTGTCGAATACCTTGCGGGTGCGGCCGCTGTCGGGATCGATCGGCTGAATTCGCTGGTCGATGATCTCGATGGCGGGAGTGACATATTCGGTGGCGCGCAGGACATCGTAGATCGTGCAATCCGGTCCTTGCAGCGGAGCGCCGAGCACGAAGGCGAGCTCCACCTCGACGCGCGGCGCGATGAAACGGCTCATGTCGATGTCGCCGCCATCGGCGAATATCATGTCGTCGAGCAGGGTGCCGTAATCGGGCTCGGTGATGTTAGACGTACGCTGCATCGCGCGCGACGTCAGTCCGATCTTATGGCCGATAACGCGCCGGCCGGCGGCCAGCTTGATCCCGACCCAGGCGCGCTGGATCCGGTAGGCGTCTGGAATCGTGATTTCCGGATGCTCGAGCGAGAATTGGCGGATCTGGACTCGGCCGCGTTCCGACTTGTCGAGCCGCCGGGCGAGCTTGGCGACGGTCGCGTCGTCGAGCATCGGATCAGCCATGACGGTGGATGATCGTCTTCAAGGTGGAAAGCTCGTGCAGCGCCGCCAGCCCCTTTTCGCGGCCGTGCCCTGAGCGGCGGACTCCGCCGAACGGCAATTCGATGCCGCCGCCGGCCGCGAAGCCGTTGATATAGACCTGGCCGGCCCGGATCCTTCGCGCCAGACGCATACCGCGCCCGCCGTCGGCGGTCCACACGCCTGCCAGAAGCCCGAAGTCGCTGTCGTTGGCGAGGCGCAACGCATCGGCCTCGTCGTCGAACGGCATGACCGCCAGCACCGGGCCGAACACCTCCTCGCGGGCGAGCGCGTTCCCCGGGTCCACCGGGCCGAACAGCCGCGGCTTGACGAAGAAGCCGCCCGCAGGCGTTCCGGGTTCGATTCCGCCTTCGGCGAGCACTGCGATCCCGTCGGCCGCGGCCTGGCTGCAATAGCGCTCCACCCGGGCGCGTTGCCTGGCATTGACCACCGGCCCGAGGTCGAGGTCCATCTCTGGCGTGCCCGCGCGCAGCTTCGAGAAAGCCTCGGCGATGGCGCCTACGAGCCGGTCGTAGTGAGCGCGCTCGACGAGCACTCGAGAACCGGCCGAGCACGTCTGGCCGGCATTCTGGACGATGCCGTTTACGATCGAAGGCACCGCAACCGATAAATCGGCGTCGCCAAACAATATGTGCGGGGACTTGCCGCCCAGCTCGAGCGTGCAGCCGATGCCGTGGCGCGCAGCCGCGATCTGGACCATCTCTCCGACCTCGGGGCTGCCGGTGAAGGCGATATAGTCGAGCCCGCGATGCGCGGTCAGCGCCGCACCGACCGTGGCGCCGCGGCCGGGAAGCACAGCCAAGGCGCCTTCGGGCAAGCCGGCCTCAGCCGCGAGCTCGGCGATGCGGAGCACCGAGAGGCACGCATCCTCGGCCGGCTTGACGATGGCCGCGTTTCCGACCGCCAGCGACGGCGCGACATTGCGGCCGAACATCTGGGCAGGATAGTTCCAGGGAATGATATGCGCGACCACCCCGTGCGGTTCGCGTTCGGTCGCGACGAAATAGTCGCGGAAATAGGGGATCGTCTCCCCATGCAATTTGTCGGCGGCGCCGGCATAGAATTCGAAATAGCGAGCCGTCGCGACCATGTCGGCGCGCGCCTGCTTCATCGGCTTGCCGGTGTCCCTCGCCTCAATCGCTGCAAGCTCCTCGGCATGGTCCGCGATCCTGAGCGAGATGCGCATCAGGACGCGTCCGCGTTCGAGGGCACTCATCCGGCCCCAGGCGCCGTCGTCGAGAGCCCGGCGGCCGGAGCGGATCGCGCGGTCGACCTCGCTGGCGCCTGACTCTGCGATCTGGGCGAAGACCTCGCCCTCGGCGGGCGCAACCACCGCGACGGTCTCGCCGCTCTCGGCCGGCCGCCACTCATTGTCGATGAACGCACCCTTGGCGGCGGGCGTCGTGATGTTCGGCATGCGGCTCTCCTGAGGGCCAATGAGTAGAGCGCCGATCATGCCCAAGCCAAGCCTCGCTTCCGCTGCTTGCCAGAGGATTTGCCTTTTGCGGCTGCCGACCTAGCGCCGCGGTGCCAGGTCCCACCGCTCCATCCAGCCGCGTATCGCGTCGACCGCCATCGTAAATCCATGTGGCTGGCCATGGAAATAATGGGTGAGCCCGACCAGCGGGAAGAAATCGCGCAGAGGTTCGGGCGCCGCGTCGCGAATGGCGCGGGCATGGACCATCATCGTGCCCTGATCGGCGGTCATCGGCATGATCCCGATCGGCACGCTCACATGCGGCAGGTTCTTGAGCGCGTCGCCATTGCTGTAGGTCGGGCTCCAGGTGCTCAGCCAGGAACGCAGAGTGGAGTAGCGGCCCATCGGCCCCGGCGCCTGGTTTGCGACTCGCGGATCGCCCCAGATCGTGCCGACAGCGCGGTCGTCCGGATCGATCGTCAGATCGAGGAAGCGGGGATCGGCGACGGTGCGGTGGACGACGAAGGCGCGGTCGCGGATGCCGATGCCCTTGAGCCGCTCGAGCTCGGCGACCACCCAATCCTCGATCTTCCTCACCCGAGCCTTCTGGCGAAGTCGATATTCCGCCACCCAACCGCGATCGAACGGGGCGGTCCGACCGTCGGCGTAGAGATCGAATTCGGGATCGATCCGGTCGGGATCACTCTCGTCGATGACCGAAGGATCGATATATTCCTCGAACAATTGGCTTCGCGACGGACTGCCGGCGATCAGCAGCAAGGCGTCGGCGGGCGCGAGCGCGCGAGTGGTGAGATCGGGCGGGTCGCCGGCGGGGGTCGCCTTGATCGTCGGCGCTTCGGCCTGACGCTGGTACATCGAGACGAGCGGGCCGCCGCCGCTGAAGCCGCACAGGACGATCGTCTTCCAGCCGTGGCGCTCGCGCATCCAGCGGATCGCTGCGTCGATGTCGAGCAGGCAATTCTCGAGGATCACGACCGCGTCGTTGCCTGCGTAGCGCGTGTTGAGGCCGAGAATCGGAACGCCGGACGAAGCGATCGGCTGGAGCAGGTGATGGCCGTGGAAGTTGGACATAGGGTGGACGATGATGATGCCGACGTCCGATTCCCGACCCGCCTCGCGGACGAGATTGCCATAGACTCGCGGATAGAGGCGGGCGATTCCGGAATGCAGCTCGAGGCCGCTTTGCGTCGTGCCCGCCTCGATCGGGATCGCTTGAAGAAGCTCCTCGAGCATCCTTGCTCCTATTCCTCGATGGACGGCAAAACCGACGCGGTGATCGCGCTGTCGAGCGCCTCATAGCCGGCATAATCGATCGTGGCGTAGAGATCGGCGCGGGTCTGCATGCGGGGAAGCAGGGCTTTGGCGCTGCCGGTCTCGGCCAGCTCGCGGTAGAGATCGGCCTGGGCGGCCGCGGCCATGCGCAGCGCGCTGACCGGCCAGATCACCATCTTGAAGCCGAGTCCCTCGAATTCCGCCGCGGTGAGGAACGGGGTCTTGCCGAACTCGGTCATGTTGGCGAGCAACGGCGCATCGACCCGCGCTGCGAAGGCGCGGAACATGTCGGCGTCGTAGAGCGCCTCTGGGAAGATCGCGTCCGCGCCCGCGGCCAAATAGAGGTTGGCGCGATCGATCGC
>JAQGLD010000603.1 GCA_028293055.1 Alphaproteobacteria bacterium | reverse complement strand
AAGACCACGCTCGCCAACGCTTTGCTCGGCGAGCTCGCGGCCCATGACGAGCGGGTCGTCCTGATCGAGGATACCCGCGAGCTGCAGTGCGCGGCGCCGGACTGCGTAGCGCTTCGCACCCGGCCCGGAGTCGTCGCGATGGCCGAGCTGGTGCGCTCGACGCTTCGCCTGCGCCCCGACCGGATCATCGTCGGCGAGGTGCGCGGCGGCGAGGCCCTCGACATGCTCAAGGCCTGGAATACGGGCCATCCCGGCGGGATCGCGACGCTTCACGCCAACAGTGCCTTGTCGGCGCTCTACCGGCTCGAGCAATTGATCCAGGAGGCGGTGGTCACCGTGCCCCGCCACCTGATCGCGGACGCAATCGACCTCGTCCTGTTCATCGCCGGGCGTGGCACCGCCCGCCGTCTCGAGACCGTCGCGGCGCTCGGCGGGCTCGACGGCGCCGGCGGCTACGACCTGCGGCCGCTCCATCCGACCTTCGACCGAGGAGACAGATCATGCCTGGACTGAGATCCCGACCAGGAGCCGCGCGGAGCGCGGCCGCGTTCCTGCTCGCTCTGGCGGCGGAGCCGGCGCTGGCCGCTGGCTCCGGAATGCCCTGGGAGCAGCCGCTCCAGCAGGTGCTCGAATCGGTCCAGGGGCCGGTCGCCAAGATCGTCGCGGTGATCATCATCATCACGACTGGGCTCACCCTCGCGTTCGGCGAGACCGCCGGGGGCTTCCGGCGCCTCATCCAGATCGTCTTCGGCCTGTCGATCGCCTTTGCAGCCTCCTCCTTCTTCCTGAGCTTCTTCAGCTTCGGCGGCGGGGCGCTGGTGGGATGAGCGCGGAAGCGCATATCGAGGGGTTCGAGGCCCCGGTCCACCGGGCGCTTGCCGAGCCGATCCTGCTCGGCGGTGCGCCGCGCGCGATCGCGATCCTCAACGGGACGGCCGCGGCGGCGCTCGGGCTCGGCCTGCAGCAGTGGATCGCCGGGCTTGCCCTGTGGGCGATCGGGCATACGCTCGCGGTCTTCGCGGCGAAGCGCGACCCGGATTTCGGGCCGGTGCTTGCCCGGCACCTGCGCCACAGGGCGTTCCTGTCGTGCTGAACCTTCGCGAATATCGCAAGCGCTCGGACCGGCTCGCCGACCATCTGCCGTGGGCGGCGCTGGTCGCGCCCGGGATCGTCCTCAACAAGGACGGCAGCTTCCAGCGCAGCTTCGCATTCCGCGGACCGGACCTGGAGAGCGCGACCGAGGCCGAACTGGTTTCCACGTCGGCACGGGTCAACAACGTGCTTCGCCGCTTCGGGTCGGGCTGGGCCTTGTTCTTCGAGGCCGAGCGGCTTGCCGCGCTGGGCTATCCGGAAAGCCTCTTTCCGGATTCTGCCTCCTGGCTGGTCGACAAGGAGAGGCAGGCGGCGTTCGAGGGCGGCCGGGACCATTATGAGAGCCTTTATCACCTGACCCTGCTCTGGCTTCCGCCGCCTGACGGAGTCGCCGCGGCCGAGCGGGCGCTGGTGGAGCGGGACACGCCGCAGGCCGGCCGGGACTGGCGCGAGGCGCTCGCGGCCTTCCTCGTTGAGACCAACCGCGCAGCCGACCTGCTTTCGGGCTTCCTGCCCGAGATCCGCCCGCTCGACGATGGCGAGACCCTGTCCTTCCTCCATCGCTCGGTGTCGACCCGCCGGCATGAGGTGGCGGTGCCCGAGCTGCCAGTCTATCTGGACGCGATCCTCGCCGACACGCCGCTCTCGGGCGGGCTCGAGCCGATGCTTGGCGAGGCGCACCTGCGCACGCTGACCTTGCTCGGCTTTCCCGCAATGAGCCGGCCGGGCCTGCTCGACGCGCTGAACCACCAGGATTTCGGCTATCGCTGGGTGACCCGGTTCATCGCGCTCGACAAGGTCGAGGCGACGAAGGCGCTGACCCGGATCCGAAGGCAATGGTTCAACAAACGCAAGTCGGTGACCGCCTTGCTTCGCGAGGTGATGTACAACCAGCCGGTCCAGCTGCTCGACAGCGACGCGGACAACAAGGTCGCCGATGCGGACCTCGCTTTGCAGGCGCTCGGCGGCGACCATGTCGCGTTCGGCTATCTCACCACGACGATCACGGTCGTCGGGGAAAGCCCGATGGCGGCCGACGAGAAGATGCGCTCGGTCGAGCGGGTGGTGAACGGGCTCGGCTTCACCTCGATCCGCGAGCGGCTGAACGCGGTGGAGGCCTGGCTCTCGAGCCTTCCGGGCCAGGTCTATGCCAATGTCCGCCAGCCTTTGGTCCACAGCCTGAACCTCGCTCACCTGATGCCGCTCTCCTCGGTCTGGGCGGGCCCCGCGGAAAACGAGCATCTCGGCGGGCCGCCCTTGCTCCTCGCCCGGACCAGCGGGTCGACCCCGTTTCGCCTGTCGACCCATGTCGGCGATGTCGGACATATGCTCGTCGTGGGGCCGACCGGTGCCGGCAAGTCGGTCCTGCTCGCCTTGCTCGCGCTCCAGTTCCGTCGCTATCCGCGGGCCCAGGTCTTCACGTTCGACAAGGGCTGGTCGGCGCGCGCGGCGGTGCTTGCGATGGGCGGGGTCCATCATGCGCTCGGCGCTGGCGGGGCGGGGGAGGGGAGCCTCGCCTTCCAGCCGCTGCGGTCCATCGATGTGCCGCTCGAGCGTGCCTGGGCGAGCGAGTGGATCGGCGGGCTGCTCGACCAGGAGCGAGTCGCGCTCACGCCCGAGGTGAAGGAGGCGATCTGGTCGGGGCTCGGTAGCCTCGCGACCGCGCCCGAGGAGGAGCGGACCCTGACCGGCCTCTCCCTGCTCCTCCAGTCGAATGCGCTGAAGTCGGCGCTACTGCCCTATACGCTCGAAGGGGCGTACGGGCATCTGCTCGACGCTGCGGGCGACAGGCTGCCCATGGCGGACCTGCTCTGCTTCGAGACCGAGGCCTTGATGGGCCAGGCGGGCGCGGTCCTCCCGGTGCTCACCTATCTCTTCCACCGGCTCGAGGACCGATTCGACGGACGGCCGACCCTGCTCGTCCTCGACGAGGCCTGGCTGTTCCTCGACAATCCCCTGTTCGCGGCGCGGATCCGCGAATGGCTCAAGGTCCTTCGCAAGAAGAATGTGGCGGTCCTGTTCGCCACCCAGTCGCTCGCCGACATCAGCGCGAGCAGCATCGCTCCGGCGATCGTCGAGAGCTGCCCGCAGCGCATCTTCCTGCCCAACGACCGGGCGGTCGAGCCGCAGGCGCGCGAGGCCTATGAAAGGTTCGGCCTCAACGCGCGCCAAATCGAGCTGATCGCCAGGGCGACATCCAAGCGCGATTATTACCTCCAGTCGCGCCGCGGCAACCGCCTGTTCGAGCTCGGGCTCGGGCCGGTCGCGCTCGCGCTGTGCGGAGCGTCCGGCCCGGTCGCGCAGCAGCGGATCGAGCGGGTGCTCGCCGAGCACGGCAAGGACACCTTCGCGCGCTCATTTCTGGAGCAGGCGGGGCTCGGATGGGCCGCAGCTTTGCTCGAGCAATTTCCACAGCCACCACGACCCGAAGGAGAGGAATGATGAGGACTCGATATATCCGTCTGGCGCTTGCGGCCGCGGCCGCGTGCCTCCCGCTCGCCGTGCCGGTGACGCCCGCGGCGGCGATCCCGGTGTTCGACGTCACCAATTATGCCCAGAATCTCCTGCAGGCGGCGCGAGCGCTCGAGCAGATCGAACACCAGGTCCAGTCGCTGCAGAACGAGGCGACGATGCTGCGGAATATGGAGAGGAACCTCCA
>JAQGLD010000588.1 GCA_028293055.1 Alphaproteobacteria bacterium | reverse complement strand
AGGGCACCGGCGCGGCGGCACGCGCCTTCTTCTTCAACGAATATCGGCTCAACCACCTGCTGTTCACCTATCCGAAGCCGATCGCGGTGTTCATGGATGGGGTGACGATGGGCGGCGGGGTCGGGATCTCGCGCCCCTGCCGCTACCGGATCGCGACCGACCGCACGCTGTTCGCGATGCCGGAGACATCGATCGGGCTGTTTCCCGATGTCGGCGGCGGCTGGCATCTGTCCAGGCTGATCGGCCGCCTGCCCCAATTCCTGGCCTTGACCGGAGCGCGGCTCGACGGGGCCGAATGCTTCGCGCTCGGCCTCGCCACACATTATGTCGCGCATGAGGATGTCGACCAGCTGAAGGCCGAAATCGCCCGCGACCCCAACCGGATCGAGGCCTATCTGGCGCACGCCCAGGCGGCTCCGCCGCCGGCGCGAATCAAGCAGAACCGCGACCTCATCCGCCGGCTGTTCGCGCCAACGAGCTTCGAGGGGATTCTTGCTGCCCTCGCTGCGGATCCGTCCGAATGGGCCGCCAAGGAGCTCGCGACCTTGCGCCGCAAGTCCCCCCTCGCCTGCAAGATCTCGCTTCGCCTGCTCGAGAAGAGCGCCGGGATGCGCGATTTCGCCGGAGAGATGGGCATGGAATATGCCTTGATGGCCCATGTCGCCGGCCAGCCCGATTTTGCCGAGGGCGTGCGCGCCCTGCTGGTCGACAAGGATAATCAGCCGCATTGGCAGCCCTCCACTCCCGAAGAGGTGACCGAAGAGATGGTCGAGAGCATGTTCGATCCGCTGCCGCCGGGCGAAGCCTGGTCGCCCTTGCCGCAGGCGCCGCTCGCATGAGCGACAAGGGGATGTGGACCCTGCCGGCGAACGCGCCGAGCCCGACCGAGCTCGCCTCCGCCTGGTCGCGAGTCGTCGAATCCGCGCTCGACGCGGCCCGCGCCGGAATGGTCCCGCGCACCAGCACAGCCTTCGATCCGGCAGCGCCGGCGCGAGCGCTCGGCGAATTCACAATGCAGATGTGGACCGACCCGCTCGGCGTGCTTCGTGCGGCCCAGGCCGCGAGCGGCGAATGGGTGGAGCTGTGGAGCCGGGCCGCGCGAAGCGCGGCGGGTGCAACGGTCGAGCCGATGATCGAGCCGCAGCGCGGCGACCGACGCTTCAAGGACCCAAGCTGGTCGGAGCAGCCGGTGTTCGACTATCTGAAGCAGGCCTATCTGCTCGCCAGCCGCCAGGCCAACAGCCTGATCGAAAATGCCCAGGGCGTCGACGAGCCGACCCGCACCCGCGCCGCCTTCTTCGTCCAATCCTATCTCGACGCTTTGTCTCCGGCCAACTTCGCCTTCACCAACCCGGAGGCGATCCGGCGGGCGATCGAGACCGGCTCGATCAGCCTGCTTTCCGGCCTCGCCAACCTGCTCGCCGACGCGGCGACCGAGGCGCGGCTGCCGCAGCGGCGCACCGGGACCGAGTTCGAGCTCGGCAAGGATCTCGCCGCCACGCCGGGCAAAGTCGTCTTCCAGAACGAGCTGATGCAACTCATCCAATATGCGCCGGTCACCGAGACGGTGTGGAAGCGCCCGCTCCTCTACGTCCCGCCTCTGGTCAACAAATATTACCTGCTCGACCTCCAGCCCAAATCGAGCCTGATCCGCTGGCTGGTCGAGCAGGGCCACACCCTGTTCGTCATCTCCTGGATCAATCCCGGGCCGGAGCTCGCCGATCGCGGCATGGCCGATTATATCGGGCTCGGTCCGATCGCCGCTCTCGACTCGATCGAGCGCGCAACTGGCGAGAAGCAGGTCGATATCTTCGGCTTCTGCATGGGCGGAACCCTCGCCGGGATCGCCGCAGCAATCCTTGCCGGCCGCGGCCAGGCCAGCCGTATCGGCTCGCTGACCACGATCGGTTCGATGTTCGACTTCTCGAACATGGGGCAGTGGGAGACATTCGCGGAACCCCGCCAGGCCGAAGCGATGCAAAGGCATCTCGAAGCCAAGGGCGTGCTGACCGCGCACGAATTGCAGGCCCTGTTCAGCGTCGTCAGAGCGAACGACCTGATCTGGTCGTCGGTCGTCAGCCACTATCTTCTCGACCGCGAAGCGCCTCCGTCCGACATCCTCCACTGGTTCACCGATGGCGCGCACATTCCGCGCGCATTCCTGCTCGACTGGGTCAATTTGCTGCTCAGGGACAATCTGCTGACCCGGCCGGGCACGCTCCAGCTCGACAAGGACAAGGTCGATCTCGGCGCGATCGCAGCGCCGGCGATGGTGATCTCGCTGAAGGACGACCATGTCTCGGCCTGGGAGGCGACCTATGAAGGCGCCAAATTGCTCGGCGGCAAGACCCGATTCCTGCTCGGCGGGTCAGGCCACAATGCCGGGGTGATCAACCCGCCCTCGGCCAACAAGCATGGCTATTGGACCAACGCTGCGATGCCCGCCGACGCGGAAAAGTGGCTTGAGGGCGCGACCCGCCATGAAGGTTCCTGGTGGCCGGAATGGCAGGCCTGGCTGTCGCGGGGCGGAGAGCGGGTCCCTGGCCGAGTGCCCGGCAAGGGGAAGCTGAAGGCGATCGAGCCAGCACCGGGCAGCTATGTGCGCATGCGGTGAAGGAAAGCGAATGACCTACGAAAACCTCCTCGTCGAGACCAGCGGCGCGGTCACCCTGATCACGCTGAACCGCCCCAAGGCGCTCAACGCGCTCAACAGCGCCGTGCTGTCCGAGCTGATCCAGGCCTTTGCCGCTTACGATTCCGACGACAGCCAGCGCTGCGCAGTGCTGACCGGAAGCGAGCGCGCCTTCGCCGCTGGCGCGGACATCAAGGAAATGTCCGACCAGGGCTTCGCGCATATGTATGCGTCCAACTTCTTCGCCGGCTGGGAACGGGTGACCGCGACCCGCAAGCCATGGATCGCCGCAGTGGCCGGCTATGCGCTCGGCGGCGGTTGCGAGGTGGCGATGATGGCCGACTTCATCATCGCTGCCGACAATGCCCAGTTCGGCCAGCCGGAGATCAAGCTCGGAGTCACGCCCGGCATGGGCGGATCGCAGCGCCTTACGCGCGCGGTCGGCAAGGCCAAGGCGATGGAGATGTGCCTGACCGGCCGCATGATGGGCGCCGAGGAAGCCGAGCGTTCGGGCCTGGTCGCACGGGTCGTGCCCGCCGACAAATTGCTCGAGGACGCGCTGATGACCGCAGCGACGATCGCCTCGATGGCCCCGCTCGCCGCGATCGCCAACAAGGAGTTGATCCACGCCGCCTTCGAGACCGGTCTCGCCCAGGGAATTCTGTTCGAGCGCCGGCTATTCCATGGCCTGTTCGGCACCGAGGACCAGAAGGAAGGCATGGCGGCCTTCGTCGAGAAGCGTCCGGGGCAATGGAAGGGTCGGTAGGCCTGCGCCCCCCGCGTCATCCCGGCGAAGGCCGGGATCTCGTGGAGGAAGAAGCGCGAACCCACGACGAGATCCCGGCCTACGCCGGGATGACGACACATAAAGGATTTCAGGAATGCCACGCGTAGGATTTATCGGTCTCGGCAATATGGGCAGCGGCATGGCCGCCAACCTGGTCAAGGCGGGGCACGAGGTGCGCGCCTTCGACCTGTCCGAGGACGCCCTGGTCCGGGCCGAGCAGAATGGCTGCACCCGCGCCGCCTCGGCGGTCGAGGCGGTCGAGGATGCGGAAGCGGTGGTGACCATGCTGCCAGCCGGCAAGCATGTCCGCGAAGTCTATGAGACCAGCATCCTCGGCACGGCACCAAGCAGCGCGATCCTGATGGATTGCTCGACCATCGATGTCGCCACTGCCCGCGAGGTGATCGGCAAGGCCGAGGCGGCGGATTACCGGATGGCCGATGCCCCGGTTTCGGGCGGGATCGCCGCGGCCGAGGCCGGGACCCTCACCTTCATGGTCGGCGGCAACGACAAGGCATTCGCGGCAGCCCGGCCCTTTCTCGAGCAGATGGGCAAGACGGTGATCCATGCCGGCGGACCGGGCGCAGGCCAGGCGGCGAAGATCTGCAACAACATGTTGCTCGGCGCCTCGATGGCCGAGACCTGCGAGACGTTCGTCCTCGCCCAGAAGCTCGGGCTCGACCCGCAGACCTTTTTCGACATCGCCGCGAAGGCTTCGGGCCAATGCTGGTCGATGACGACCTATTGCCCGCTTCCCGGAGTCGGGCCGGTTACCCCGGCCGACCGCGACTATGAAGGCGGATTTGCGGCCGCCTTGATGCTCAAGGACCTCAAGCTGGCGATGGAGGCTGCCGAGAGCGTCAACGCCTATACTCCGATGGGTGCGGAAGCCGAGACGCTCTATGCGCGCTTCGCCGAACGCGGCGGCGCCGGCAAGGATTTCTCGGCGATCATCAAGATGATCGACGATAGCTGGACCGCGCGCTAGCCGCGCGGCGCTCCTCCACGCTGCCGTGGCGGAGGGCGAGCTCGGCGGCGAATGCCTGCGGGCTCTGGGCGGCGGAAGGCAATCTGGCCGGGCCGCTGCGCCGGACGAGATCCTCGATGCAGCGCCGCGCCGTGTCGCCGTCCCAATATTCGGGGCGCCGCACGATCCGCGGCGCGGTCAGCGCATGGTGGAGATCGAGCGGAAGCGTCTCCGGCTTCGACAGCCGGTTGCTGCCTTCGCTGATCGTCACCGGCCGCTCGGTATTCTCGCGCAGGGTGAGGCAGGGAATGCCGAGATAGGTGGTCTCCTCCTGGATTCCGCCGCTGTCGGTGATCGCGGCCGCGGCCGCGGTTACCAGGCTCATGAACCGGACATAGGACAAGGGTTCGACCAGCCGCACGCCGGCCCGCTTCAGCCGGCTGTCGAGCAGCTGCGCGCCCAGCCGCTGCGCTGTGCGCGGATGGACCGGAAAGACCAGAGGCAGCTCGCGCTGGGCCTCGATCAGCGCGTCGACCAGGCGGATGAGCTGCGCCGGCTCGTCGACATTGGAGGGCCGGTGCAGGGTCACCACGCCGTAGCCGCCTTGCTCGAGCTTGAACTCTTCCGACACGCCGGCGGCGAGGATCGCCGGGCGAACCAGCTCGAAGCTGTCGATCATGATGTTGCCGACCCGGCTGATCCGTTCGGGCGGAATGCCTTCGCCGAGGAGATTGGCGTCGGCGTCGGCGGACGGAGTCCACAGGACATCGGCGAGGACATCGGTCATCAGCCGGTTGATCTCTTCGGGCATCGCCCGGTCGCGGCTCCTCAGCCCGGCCTCGAGATGCACCACCCTGATGCCGAGCTTGGCTGCCACCAGGGTACAGGCAGCGGTGGGATTCACGTCCCCGACGACGATCAGCCAGTCGGGACGATCGGCCAGGGCCACCTTCTCATAGGCGATCATCACCCTGCCGGTCTGCTCGGCGTGGCTGCCGGATCCGATTCCGAGATGATGATCGGGCTCGGGCAGGCGCAGGTCGGCGAAGAAGGCGTCCGACATGTTGAAATCGTAATGCTGGCCGGTGTGGATCAGCACCGGCTCGAAGCCGGGCGCCGCCGACAAGGCATGCCAGAGCGGGGCGACCTTCATGAAATTCGGACGCGCGGCGGCGACGAGATGGATGCGCTGGGCCATGGAGCCGCTCTAGCGGCAAGGATTTAACAAGCCGTCAGCGCGAAAACCCGCCGGCGATGAAGAAGACCGCAGCCGCGGTCAGCGCGGCGACCGCCAGCGAGATCAGCACCCCGACCAGCGACGTGAGCAACGAGCCCTGGCGACGATTGGCGAACGCGCTTCTTTTGGCCGGCTTGCCGAGCAGCATCTCGACCATGCCGGCGGAATAGCCGGCGACGAGCGAGCCGGCGAAGGCGACCAGCGCCGCAGAGGGGCTGCGCGAGGCGATGAAGGCCGGCATGATCAAGGCGATCGGGACCACGAGGAGCAGCGCGGAGAGCAGCTTCATCCGCCTGACCCTGGCCAGGTCGACCGGCGCGACCGCGATCAGATCGGGCGAATCCTCGGCCGAGATGGTCAGCCAGGCAACTCCGCCGCACAGCTGCCCGGCAGCGATCACTCCGGCGGCGGCTACCATCGGCAACGCGATCCCGCCGCCGCTCTTCATCCCGGCGAACAGCAAGGGCAGGAGATAGATGAGCCGGAGCAGCATCATGAACAAAAGGCCAGGCTCGCGCACCAGCAGCCGCACCTCCTTGGCGAGCACCGCGGAGAAAAGCGAACCGGCGAATCGGGTCTTCACGGCAGCGCCCGGCTTCAGCCGCGGCGTGCCGCGATCGCCGGCCTGCTGATAGCTGGCGAGGAAATGCTTGCGGAAAGCGATGCTGGTCGCGCTGAACAACAAGAGCGCAGTGACCGCAGTGGCGAGCAGGGGCAGGCCCTCGCCAAACAGGCCTCGCGCCGGCCATGCCGACCAACCCCTCGTTCCCCATCCGGTCTCGCGCATCCAGTTGGCGACGTTGACGATGCGGCCGCGCGTCGGATCGCTGTGGCTCGACAGCTGCGATAGCAGATAGATGAGGCCGCCCATCGCTGCGGCCATGACCTGGCCGGCAGTCTTCGCGGCACGCGGACCGATCACCCGGACCAGCACCACCGAGAGGGCAAGGCCGAAGCTGGCTGCGAGGAGGGCGAATGCGGCGAGCACCGGCACCCAGGCGAGCAATCGGAGGTGGCCGACCAGCGCCACGGGCAGCACCAACGGCATGGTCAGCAAGGCGTAGGTCGCGGCCGCGCTGGCGGCGAGCCCGATCAGCTTCGCCCCGAGCACCCTCCCCTCCGGCAAGGGCGAGGACAGCAGAAGGTCGAGATCGGTCT
>JAQGLD010000574.1 GCA_028293055.1 Alphaproteobacteria bacterium | reverse complement strand
GCGATCGCCTGGTGGCGGGCCATGTAATCGCGCACCTTAGCCTCGCCGCCCGCCCAGGTGCCGGCGAGATCCGCCGAATCGACCCAGCCCCAGTTGAGCGGCCAGATATGGGTGGTGAGATAGTCGATCTCGGGCGGGCTGTGCTCGGCGACGACGCAGGCTTCGCTCTCGATACACCCCTTCAGCCCCTCGCTCCCGGTCGAGACGAGGTGGTTGGGATCGAGCGACTTGATCAGCTTGGCGGTACCGGTCACCCAGGCGCGGAACGCGGCCATCTGGCGGTTGGCGACTGCATCGCTGCCGCCGGGCCGCGGCTCGTTGGCGAGCTGCCAGGCCATGATCGCCGGATCCTCGGCATAGAGAAGGCCGGTGATCGTGTTGCGGCGGCCGACCACCGCGCGCAGATAATGATGCGCCATCTCGACCGCGCGCGGGCTCGTGTAGAATTCGGCCACCATGTCGGGAAATTCCGGCCAGGGATGGGCCGGGTCGTTCATGTTGAGGTAGCGGCCGCCATTGGTCCAGGACAGATAGGTCATCATCCCGCCCGACCATTCCCAGAAATTGTTGAGGTAGACGACCGCCTTCAATCCCCTCTTGCCCGTCTCGGCGAGGGCGAAGTCGAGGCCGCGCAGGAGGGTTTCGTTATAGTTCGCGCTCTGGTCGCGGAACGTCGGCCGGATCGAGTTCTTGAGCGGCGAAAGCTCGGATTCGCCGAGGATTCGAATATTGGCGATCCCGAGCCCGGCGAGCGCGTCGAGCTCGCGGCGCAGGCGGTCGCGGTCCCCGGTCGGCGCATCGGCGCCCAGATAGGCGGCGTACCACATGTTCGCGCCGGCATAATGGTAAGGCCGCCCACGGAGCCGGAAGCGGCCGTCCCGGACGGTGACGAAGTCGCGCGGGGGCGAAATCCGCGGCGCGCGTGCGGAGGCGGCGCTGGCGAGGACGGCGGCGCCGGAGGCCAAAGCGGTGCGGCGGGTCAACATGGTCTCGCTCCTCAATAGACGCAGATCCGGAAGTCCGCGCCTTCCCAGCACGCGGGGTCCTTGCGCGAGCGCCTGGCCTCGCCCCAGCGCGAATTGATCCCGGCGGCGGTGAGTCCGCTCACCTCGGCGACGCCCGGCCCGGTGACGAACACCGAAAGTGTCGAGATTTCGGACGAGAAAGTCTTGCGGCCGATCGGGTCGAGGCTGAACGAGCCCCCCTTGTCGGGAAGGAAACGGCAGGGGCCGCGAAACGGCGCTGCGCCGCTGCTGCCGATCACGCAGCGCGCGCTCCTCGGCTTTGCCGACGCGGTGGCTGCGAAGGCGAGAGCCGCGACGGCGGCGGCGGCGACGAGCAACAGCTTCATCGAGCGAGGCTAGCAAAGCGAATCGCGCTCCGCCAGCCGCCTGCCCCGCTGCTCGCGCTGAGCTCAGCGGAAGCGGTAGTTGAGCCGGAGCCCGACCGTATCCAGGCCGGGATTCTGGCGTCCGAACAATTGCGCATGGCTGAGATGGACCCAGCTCGCCTCCAGCGAGACGCGCGCGCCCAGCCGAGCGCCGATTCCGAGCTCCGGTTCGAACAGTATTCGAGAGCCGAGCCAGATCCGGTCGCCGGCAGGCGGGGCGTGATCGGGGCCGGTGTGGATTGCGATGCCGACGCCCGGCCGGACATAGAGCGGCCCGCCGATCTTCCAGCTCAGCCCGGCCGCGGCGAAGCTGGTCGCTCCGGCGCTGTTTACCGAGACCAGGGCATGGGGGCGGGGGCCGCCGATCGCCCCGAGCCAGCCGAGCTTGCGCCCGCGCCAGCCGAGCTCGAAATCCGCGCCGGGCTCGATCCCGCTGCGAGTCACCCAGTTGACGTCGTGCGCGTAGACGCCGCCGAACAGTTCGTCCGCCCGGGCAGGCGAGGCCAGCAAAAGCGCCGCGATCAGGAGGGAACCGGCGGGTTTCCATTGGGTTGAGCCCGCATGGGCAACGAACCGACCAATCCGGGCGACGAAGCGGCGCCAGGCACTCCGGGAACCGGGGAGAATATCTGCCCGCATTGCAACGGCACCGGCCATCATGGCGACCGGGAATGTCCCGTGTGCGGCGGCACCGGCAAGGTGATCGAGGGCATAGGCGGCGCCTGAACCCGCGTCCCGGACCTTCCGCCCCGTATCTCTGGGCATCTTCCTTCCTTTGCGTCGACGATAATGAGATTCGACGGCCCGACCCTAGCCGCCCTGCCAGTTGCGGATCGCGTCGTTGGGCGCGAGCAGCATCAGCACGTTGAGCGTCAGATTGTCGCGGATCACGGCGAGGGTGAGCAGCTCGAAGCCGATCGCGAGCGCCACAATCGCCCATACCGGCAGCCGCCGGGCGAGTCCGAATCCGATCATCATCATCACGATGTCCGAGAGCGAGTTGATCACGCTGTCGCCCGAATAGCCCAAAGCCATCGTCTCGCTTCGGTAGCGGTCGATGATCCAGTGGCTGTTCTCGATCATCTCCCAGCCAGCCTCGATGATCGTGGCGAGGACCAGCCGCTCGCCGGGCGGCCGGCTGCGCAGCACCAGCCAGCCGGCGAAATAGAAGAGGAAGCCGTGGATGATGTGGCTCGGCGAATACCAGTCGGCGAGCTGCTGGCTGTTGTCGGAGCTCGCCACCTGGCCGGCCCAGAGCTTGATCGTGCCGCAAGTGCAGATGGGCGGCCGGCCCTCGGCGAGCAGGACCAACGCCGCGGCGGCGACGATCGCCAGGGCAACAAACCAGTAACGCCGCTCGATCAGCAGAACCTTGCCAGTCATTCTTGGTCTCCCCCTGGCCACCTTTTGGGGGAGCCAGGCCGGCACTGCAACCGTGCGCACTCTCTGCTATCGCACCGCGCAACCGGAGAATGCGACCATGGCAGGGATCGACAACAGGCTGCTTGCGGCGGGCGCGCTGCTCGCCGGCCTCGGAGTCGCGCTCGGCGCGTTCGGGGCGCACGCCTTGCGCGATATTCTGTCGCCGGCGGCGATGGGCTGGTGGCAGACCGGAATCCAGTATCAGATGTGGCACGCCATCGCTCTGGTCGCCCTCGCCGCTTTGCCTGCGCAACGGGTCCGGCTTCCGGCTGCGATGCTCGGCATCGGCGCCCTGATCTTCTCGGCCTCGCTCTGCGCGATGGCGCTGACCGGGGCGCGCTGGCTGGGCGCGGTCACCCCGATCGGCGGCGCACTGATGATCCTCGGCTGGGGGCTGCTGGCGGTGCGGGCGTTACGGGCGCGGGATTGAAGCGCCCGAGATCCCGCTCCTGTCGGTCAGCGCGGCCCATTCATCGAATCGGCGATCAGATGGGCGAGCGATCGTCCCACCGCGAGGATTCCGGTCTCGAAGGCCGCATTGTCGACGACGAAGGTGAAATCGCCGCTCTTGACCGTCCAGTCGCCATAATCCTGGGTCGAATGGCCGAGCTCCCTGAACTGGCCGGCGACCGGCGCCGGCAGGCGCTGGCCGTGCTCGGGAACCGAAATGCTGCACCAGGCGCCCTTGGCGGTGAGCCCGTACACCCGCGCAGCTGCGAGATGCATGGCCGGATCGAAACCGATCTTCGATTCCGAGCTGCGCCAGGTCATCCCCTCGGCCTTGCTCGCCGAGGCGCCGAGCTGCGGCAAGGTCACGAAGACTTCGGTCAGCAGCAAGGTGGCGCCGGTGCGCTGCGCGGCCTTGGCGAAATTGGCTTGCGGTCCCATCATACCGTAATCGAGCGTCTGATCGTCGTTCGGAGTCGCGACGAAGAAGTCGATTCCGGGGATCGACCGGGTGCCGTGCGTCGGCATGCCGTAGCTCGGATTGGTCTCCATCCGCCTTTTGTCCGCGACATCGCCTTTGACGTCGTCGAAGGTCAGGACATTAGCGCCCGAGGCGCGCAGCTGGCTGACGATCTCGTTCTGGATCTGCCCGGCCAGTCCCTGCACCTCGGCCTTGCCAAGCCCCTGGACGAAGACCCGTGCCTTGCTCTTGGCGTTGCCGAGCCCGCCGCCGGCGCTCTGGCTGTTGCGCGCGGTGATGTAGAGATAGGTGGTCGGCACCAGATAGGACGCGCTCTTCGCGCAGGACTTGATCGTGCCGAGCTGCACGCGCTCGCGGTTGATCTCGAACGCGGCGCCGCTGAACGGCTGCGCCCGCACCTGCGACGTCGAGACGAACGCTGCGCACAGTGCGACAGCGCGGATTGAATCGCGTGTTTTCATCGACCCGTTTCCCCTTCAGCTGCCCTGGCCCGGGCCCCCGCGGAGCGTACCGAAGAAACGCTGCATCGGCGTCGCCGTCAAGAGGCCAGGTTCCAGGCTGCGTCCGGCGGTCGGCATGCCCGGTTTTGCCGCCCGCCCTCGCGGCCGGAGAATCGAATTAATCCGACTTTAGCCGATCTTCGCTAGCTCGATTTCCAGATCCGAAAGGTACGGAAATCATGGACGAGTCCGGGGCGATCGAACAGGGAATGGCGTGCTACCACGCCGAACTGGCCCAAGATGGCCGGCGTGCCTTCGATGCTCGCCCCGCCGGCTCGTCGAGGGGAGCGGGTCAATTCGCCGCTTTCTCGCTTTTCGCGATGCTTACGCTGTTCCTCGGAGCATGCGGCTATTTCGTGGTTGCGGATCGGTCGCAGACGACGACGATGATCACCCACAGGGGACTGACCGCCGACGGCTCCCACTTCCCGATCGCCTTTCTCGTCTATTTCCTGCTGTCCTTGCCGCTCCTCTTCTCGCCGAGGACGACCATGGGCAACCGGATATTCGTGATGCTGCTCTTCGGGCTGTTCGGCACCCTGTCGCTGGGTGTCGCATTGGATACGCACTCGGACAGGGGTGCCGAGGCAGCGCTCTTCGCGGAGGGCGGCAGCCGGTCGACGCAGAGCTTCCCGATCATCCGAGCGCACGAGGAGCATGGCAGAGGTGTCTCATACTGGGCGACGATCCATCCTTATGGCCACGGCCCTTCGCTCGACATGAGGATGTCCCAGAGCGATTTCTATCGCATCGTCGATACGCAACCCAAGGCTCATGTCGGCCCTGGCTATCCCTATTGCGCGACTTTCCAGGTGCAGACGCACGGTCCGGACCAGCGAATCCTCTGGTCGCGATGGCATGAGATGCCCTCGGCCTCGATCGGCGCCTGCCGAGCCCCCGCGCC
>JAQGLD010000566.1 GCA_028293055.1 Alphaproteobacteria bacterium | reverse complement strand
TGAAATGCTGAGCTTGATTACCCTGATCCTGGGCGCCACCTCGGGGCGCCTTCGGGTCGATGCCTCGGGCACACCCTGGATCCAGCCAATTGTCTAGATCGGCTTCTGGTCAGCCGGAACTGGCAGGCATCGCGGCAAGCCCGAGCGTTGGATGTCAGCCGCGATAGCCCAGGCCGACCGGCTCGCCCCAGAAATTGCGGCGTGGCTTCCTTGCGCCGGCGGCGCGGGCGCGGGCGAGGGCCAGTGCGTTCTTCCACGTCACCAGCTCGGGCTCGCTGAGCTGGCGGGCGAACTGGATGCCGGCCTTGCCGTCCTTGTACCAGCGGATCGTGGCGCCGAGGCTCTGATGCGCCTCGAGCGCGATCTGCACCCGCTCGCCGGCGAAGCGAGGCAAGGCGACGAAGATCTTGCAGCCATTCTTCGAGACATCGCACAATTCGACGCGGTGAAAGGCGTTACCGGCGCGCAGGGTGGCGCTGCAGCTGATGTCGTCGCGGGGCGGACGAGGGCGCTGGACGCGCCCGCCGGGCTCGTCACTTGGCGGTCCTTGGTTGAGCTTCAGCATGAAGGCGAACTTCCTGATCACGGCGAACTGGTTGCGATCAGCCTGCCGGATGAGGCGCTAAGGCTTGGTGCGGGAACATGGTCAATGCCGGGTTAGGGATTGCTCCCTGCCAGCCTGGCTCGCGCCGGGAGCGTGCCGGCGCCGGTTTCAATCCTCGTTCGCCGGCCAGCGGTAGCGCATCGCCACATCGCATCTTCGGTAGCGCGAGCCATGGTCCTCCATGACCTGCGCATCATGATCGAAGCCGAGTTTCTCGTAGAGATGGATGGCCGCCGAGCACTGGCTGTTGGTGAGCAGATAGAGCGGATCGGCCCCGAGCGCCCGGGCGCGGTCGATCGTCGCCGCGAGCAGGAATTCGCCGGCCTTCAGCCCCCGGGCCGAGGCGCGCACGCCCATCTTGGTCAGCTCGAAGCCGGTGTCGCCGGTCTTGCGCAGCGCGCATGTGCCGACGATTCCGAGACCGGTGGCTTCGACGAACAGGATCGCCCCACCGGGATCGAGGATGCGCTCGCGGGGATGCTCGAGCACCTCCCGATCCGCCGGCTCCATCCGGAACATGGTTTCGATCCATTCCGCGTTGATGTCGTGGAACAGGCCGGCGAGATCGTCGCGATATTCGACGATGGCGAGGCCCTGGCGGGCGGCGGTCGCGGAACGCGCCTCGAGCGGCCGCGCTGCCAGTGCCGCTTCGATCGATGCGATCTGGTCGAGGAGCGGGCCGGACAGGCCGGAGCAGATCTCCTCCACCGATTTCTCGATTCGCGGCCAGACCAATAATCGGGCCCGCGCCATTGCGGCCTTGCCTGCCTGGGTCAGCGACAGACTTCGCCGCCGCTGATCGCCCCCCCGTTCCGACCGGACCAGGCCGAGCGCGACCAGCTGACCGATCGCGCGGGTGACCCCCGGCTGGCTCGTGCCGACGATCCCGACCAGCTCGCCCACCGTCATGGGCTGGCGATCGAGCGCGGCGAGCAACGGCATGTGCGCCGGCTGGACCGGCAAACCCGCCTCGTCGATGATTCGCGCCGCTCCCGACTGGAGCCGCTCGGCGAGACGCTTAAGCCGGCTTCCCAGAAAAACCGGGCCCATTTCGGCGATCAGGTCCATGGCGACTCCATATCAAGCTATATAGCTTGTTATATCTCGTGGTGTGACGGGTCAATATCGGCCGCGTAAAGCGTGAGTTCCGACTCAGATGATCGTCGCGCCGCCGTCGATCACGAGTGTCTGGCCGGTGATATGGCCGCCGGCATCGGAGGCAAGCAGCAGGGCGGCGCCCATCAGGTCGGTCTCTCCGCCGAGCTTGCCGAGCGGGGCCTGGCGCAATATCTCGTCGCCATGCCTTTCGACCGTGGCCGCTCGACCTCGGCGATGACCGAGATCCAGTCTTCCTCGCTCGATACGTCCAGCGCCAGCGCCACGGCGCCACTGCCAATCCGATCGGCGACCGCTCGGGCGCTGTCGAGCGCTACGTCGGTGACGATCACGATTGCGCCCTCGCGCGCCAGCGCCGCGCAATCGGCCGCACCGAGGCCCGAGCCGCCGCCAGTGACCAGGGCGATCTTGCCAGCAACGCGACCCGTCATCTTCCGCTCCTCTCCCGCGCCGTCATGCAGCGCCGTTCTCGTTGAAATAATCGGGCATTCCTCCCGGCCAGATCACACCCCACTGCGCCTGTCCGCCGTCGATGATGCCGAGATCGCCATTGATGAAGCGAGCCGCGGGGGAGGCAAGATAGACGATCTTCTCGGCCACATCCCAGGCGTCGCCGCGCATCTTCATCGGGTTGGCCTTGTGAAAGCGAAGCAGCGCCTCTTCCGGATAGACACCGAAGCCTTCGGTCTCGATCACTCCCGGGCCGATGCAGTTGACCCGGATCTTGAAGGGCGCCCATTCGGTCGCAAGCGTCTTCGAAAGATAGATGACTCCGGCGCGCGCCGCGCAGGTGTGCGCCGCCTGGGGCATGCCTCGCTCGACATTGGCGACGATGTTGATGATGTTGCCCGGCTCGCCGCTGTCTCGCCAGCGCTTGGCGGCTTCCTGCATCATCCACCAGCTGCCGTTCAGATTGGTGTCGACCACCGCCAGCCACCCCTTCCGGCTGAAGTCGATCGCGTCCTGCGAGAATTGCCCGCCGGCATTGTTGACGAGCGTGTCCAGTCCCCCAAATTCCTCGTGGACCTGGCCGATAAAGGCTTCGACCGCGTCCGGATCGCGAATGTTGACGGAGCGCGCGAAAATCTTCTGCCCGGTGGCGTCCGCGATGAGCGACTGCACGCTGGCCAGCTTGTCGGGATCGCGGCCGCAGATCGCGACCGTCGCGCCCAGCCGCGCGGCGAGCATCGCGGTCGCCTTTCCCATGCCGCTTCCGCCGCCGGTGATCAGAAGCCGCTTTCCGCTCAGCAGATCGGGCCGGAAAACCGTCTCGCGAGCGATCAGTTGTTCATCGCTGATTCCGCGCACCGGGCGTCCCGGAGCATTGGGATCAGGCCGCACATGAGGCTTTGCCGGAGTGACCATCCACGCATCCAATCCAAGGTTGGAGAGGACCATCGACGTTTTTCTAAAAACAATCAATTGTGTCTTTTTGTCGGCTCGTTTCCGGGCGGCCGGCGCCTGCGATCCAGCCCCGCGGAGCCGCCGAAGCGGCGTGATACGCAACATTCCCTTCCGGCCTCGGCGAGGACAAGCGGCGGCGGAAATGGTCTGCCATGAGGCGGCGAGCCGAGGATCGCAGGCCGGCTATTTCCGTCCGGCCCGCACGGCGCAGGGAGCAATTCCCCGAGGGCTTCAAAAAAAGCAATCCTGATTGTTTTTCTCCGGAGCAGTGCTAGACCCGACTCGATCGAAGCGAGGATGTTGAAGCTCGATTTCTATCGCTCGCACGGCTGATCCCGAGCGACCGGTTCGAGCGCGCGGCGAATTGCCATCGCCTGGAGATCGAGACTAGAGGCGGTGGCCGGCATCGAGCCGCCGCATTTTGGAGGAGACGCATTTGGATCGTCCAGCCGCCCGATCGACGCCCACTGCGAGGGCCCAGAGGGCGGCGACCGACCCGCCGACCCTGCAGTCGGTCAAGAGCGCCCAGACCAGGGCCAAGCTGATCGA
Organism: Alphaproteobacteria bacterium; assembly: GCA_028293055.1. Lineage (GTDB taxonomy): Bacteria > Pseudomonadota > Alphaproteobacteria > Sphingomonadales > Sphingomonadaceae > Allosphingosinicella. The sequence goes on along the minus strand of JAQGLD010000566.1, from coordinate 1,239 downwards.
GGCGACCATCAGGTGCATCGTCAAGCTGGGTTACGCCAAGACCACGACCCCCCAAGTCGCCGCCGAGGCAGGCCTGTCGCGCGGGGCCATGCTGCATCATTTCCAGGACAGGTCGGCATTGATCAAGGCGGCGATCGTCGAGCTGCACGAGAAACGGTTGCGTGCTTTCCGCCGAGCCGCCGATACGGAGACGCACGACACCGCGACGCTGGTGCGAATCTACTGGAAGCAGGTCCAGAAGCCCGCCTTCGTCGCGTTCCACGAGCTGGCGCTCGCAGCGCGCTCCAACCCCGGGCTGGCGCGAATCCTCCAGCCGCTCCAGGTCGAGTTTCGCGAACGGTTCAACCAGCAGGCGGACGTGCTGTTTCCCGAATGGGACCCCGACCGCCCCCGCTTCCAGCTTGCGCTGACGCTTTCCCAGACGATGCTTGAAGGCATGGCGATCCAGCGCCTGACCGGGGCGATGGATGATGCCATGGTCGAACCGATGCTGCTGCTGCTCGAGGAGCAGGTCGCCTCGATGAACCCGGCGCTCCACCCGGAAATCGTTCGTCCGGATTGAGGTCCGGATCGAGGGACGGATCGAGCAACGCCGCGGCCGTGGCCGGCCGGCGACCTCATCACCGCATCAGGCTTTGCCGCTTCGTGAGAAGGCGGCGATTCCAGCCCGGATCGCTTCCGATCCCAGCGCCGCCTCGCCCCATGCGCGACCGAACCTGAGGCTGTCCTCGATCGCCGCGTCGGCCGCCAGATCGTGGAGCAGCTTGGCGTTGCGAACGCCGTCCTGCGAATAGCCGGCGATGGTTTCGCCGAGCGCGATGGCCCTCCCCTTCAGGTCGATGCCCGGCACGACCTCGCTGACCAGCCCGAGCTCGAACATCCTGGCGGCGGTAACGGGCTCGCCGGTGAGGATCAGGGCGAGCGCGGTCTGGCGGGGAACCATGCGGGCCAGGCGCTGAACCCCGCCGGCGAAGGCGAACATGCCGCGTTTAACTCGGCCAGCCCGAAGATCGCGTGATCGGCCGCGATGACGATGTCGCAGGCCAATGCGATCTCGAAACCGCCCGCGACCGCGGCGCCGTTTATGGCAGCGACCAGCGGCTTGGTTCGGCGCCGTTCGGTAATTCCGCCAAAGCCGCGGCCCGGGATGAGTCCCGAACCAGGACCGACCTCCGCGGCCTCCTTCATGTCCATGCCGGAGCAGAAGGCGCGCTCGCCGGCGCCGGTGAGGATGATGAC
>JAQGLD010000561.1 GCA_028293055.1 Alphaproteobacteria bacterium | reverse complement strand
GCGTCCGCGGCCTCGGCCTGATGCTCGGAGTGAAGATGAAGGCCGACAGCCGCGCCTTCGTGACCCATTTGCGCGAGCACGGCCTGCTCACCGTTGCCGCCGCCGACAATGTCATACGGGTGCTTCCGCCTTTGATCATTGAGGAAGCGCATGTGACGGAGTTCGTCGAGCGGCTCTCCGAGGCCGCTCGGCATTTCGAGGTCGACAAGGCGGCTTGAGCTCCCCCCTCCCGCTCGCGGGAGGGGTTACGGGGTCGACAGGTGCCCGAATCGGCCCCGAGGCTTTCACTGAACGCATTTCCTGCCCCTGCCCCCGCTGCCGGAAGCGGGAGGGGAGGCGAGGATAGATATTGAACCTTCCCGTCGGGTTAGCCACATCGCGAGCATGACTTCCCCCCAAAGCATCAAGGCGGCGCTGACCGACCATCTCGACGAGGCGCTCGGCTTCACCATTCCGCATCGCAACGCGCGCGGCCGTATCGTCCGGCTCGGGCCTTTGCTCGACCACATCCTTTCAGCCCACGATTATCCGGCCCCGATCGCACGCATCCTGTCCGAGGCCCTGGTGCTGACCGCGCTGCTTGGCTCGCTGCTCAAGGAGGATGAGGGGCAGATGACCATCCAGGCGCAGACCGAGAGCGGGATCGTCGATCTCCTGGTCTGCGACTACAAGGCCGGCGAGCTGCGCGGCTATGTCCGTTTCGACCCCTCTCGCCTCGCCCAGCTCCCGAGCCACCGCGATCTCGCCGCCCTGTTCGGCAAGGGCTATCTCGCGATCACCTTCGACCAAGCCGCCGCCGAGGAACGCTATCAGGGCATCGTTCCGCTCGAAGGCGCTTCGCTTGCCGAGGCCGTGCAGAATTATTTCACCCAGTCCGAGCAGCTGCCGAGCGTCGTCCGGGTCGCGATCGACGATACCGGCCATGTCGCCGGCGGGATCCTGGTCCAGCATCTTCCGGAGGGCGAGGAGGGCAGGGACCGGCTGCACACCAGACTGGACGATCCGGAATGGGACCATGTCCGGATCCTCTCCGAGACGATCAAGGGCACCGAGCTCACCGATCCGCATCTCCCGCTCGAAGACGCGCTGTGGCGACTCTTTCACGAGGAGGAGGTTCGGGTGCTCGGGGCGGTCGAGCTGGCCAAGGGGTGCCGCTGCAATTTCGACTATATCAAAGGGGTGATCAGCCGATTCGGGGCTGAAGAGCGAGCCGAAATGGTGGACGAGGACGGCTTCATCAGCGTCGATTGCGAATTCTGTTCGCGGGTCTTCCCGATCTCGCTGAGTGATTTCGGCGACTGAGCGAGAAAAACGACTTTGACGGCGCTTGCGGGCCCGGCGCGTTAACCTTGTGTTTACCCTGATGATGGTAGGGAATGGATCGTGCCGATTGTGGGCACGCTTTCCTCCCTAGCAGGCTGATAGCCTCAACTGGGCCGTCCTTTACCGGGCGGCCCGTTCTTTTGTGCGGCTCCGCTTGCGCGAAACCCGGTTCCCGATTAGCCGCCGCCGCCATGGATCTAGTCTCGAAAAAGGCGGTCGTGCTCGTTTCGGGCGGCCTCGACTCGATGGTCGCCGCCGGTCACGCGCGCGAGCAGGGCTATGGCCTGCTCGCGCTCACCGTCGATTACGGGCAGCGCCACCGGGTCGAGCTCGAATCCGCCGCGCGGGTCGCTGCCGCGATCGGTGCCGAGCGCCATATCGTCCTGCCGCTCGACCTTCGCGCCTTCGGCGGCTCGGCGCTGACCGCGGACATCGATGTCCCCAAGAGCGGCGTCGGCGACGACGTCCCGGTCACCTATGTTCCGGCCCGCAACACCATCTTCCTCTCGCTCGCGCTCGGCTGGGCGGAGGCTGCGGGGTCGCGCGACCTTTTCATCGGGGTCAATGCGCTCGATTATTCCGGCTATCCCGATTGCCGCCCGGACTTCATTGCAGCCTTCGAGCGGCTCGCTTCGCTCGCCACCAAGGCCGGCGCCGGCGGCGAGGCGTTCCGGATTCACGCGACGCTCCAGCACATGACGAAGGCCGACATCGCCCGCGAGGCGGCGCGGCTCGGCCTCGACGCCGGGCTCAGCTGGTCCTGCTACGATCCGGTCGTCGATTCGGCCGGGACCGCCCGCCATTGCGGCTATTGCGACAGCTGCCGGCTGCGCGCCCGCGGATTCGAGGAAGCCGGCCTGCCCGATCCGACCGCTTATGCGGCGAGGCCGTGAGCTACGCGGTCAAGGAGCTGTTCCTGACCCTGCAGGGTGAGGGGATGCAGGCGGGGCGGCGCGCAGTCTTCCTGCGCCTGGCCGGCTGCAACCTCTGGTCCGGGCGCGAGCAGGATCGCGCCACCGCCCGATGCACCTTCTGCGATACCGATTTCGTCGGCACCGACGGGATCAACGGCGGCCGCTACGAAGCCGATTCGCTCGCCGCCCGCGCCCGGGCCTTGTGGGGCGAGGGCGAAAAGCCGCTGGTCGTCGTCACCGGCGGCGAGCCATCGCTGCAGCTCGACTCTACTTTGATCGAGGCGCTCCACCAGGCCGGCTTCGAAGTCGCGATCGAGACCAACGGAACGCTCGCTGCCGCGACAGGCCTCGACTGGGTCTGCGTCAGCCCGAAGGCCGGCACCGAGATCGTCCAGCGATCGGGCAACGAGCTCAAACTGGTCTGGCCGCAGGCCGGGATCGATCCGGAGGCGCTGCTCGGCTGGGGTTTCGATCATTTCCTGATCCAGCCGCTCGACGGCGCCGAGCGCGAAGCCTCGCTCGACGCTGCGATCGCTTATGTCATGGACCATCCGAGCTGGCGGCTGAGCCTCCAGACCCATAAGCTGCTCGGCCTGCCCTGATAATCCCGCCCCAGGGCGGGATCAGGGCCTGACGCACTCCGCCTTGAGCTGGTCCTTCTTGTCGTAGCATTGCGGGTCGAGCGGCGGCAGCTTGGCATTGATCTGGATCGCCCACGGATTGTAGGGCGCCGCGAAATCGGACATCGGGATCAGGCTGTTGCGCAGCTCGCGCATCCTTTTCTGAGCTACCGTGAACAATTCGCCCTTCGGCGCCGCCAGCGCTGCCCGGCCGACCGACGCTGCGGTCTGGCAGAAGCCGAGCTGGGCCTGCATCGTCGACCAATTGTTGTAGGTGATCGTCGTATAGTCGTCGAACAGGCGCGGACCTTTCACCGGGCCGCCGATCTTCTTGAAATAACCTTCGATCACTTGATAGGCGTTGGCCATCTCGACGCTATGCTGGGCAAGGATGGCGTTGTAATTTCCGACGGTGCGCAGCGACGGGGCGAACTGGCATTGCAGCGCCGCGACATTCAGCCCGGCGCGCATGTTCCAGAGCAGGATCGCGCGATATTCGGCCTGGGTGGCGCCGGGGATCGGCCGGCCGACGAGGGGATCGTCGGGGCTGATCGGGCCTGGCTTGAAATCCGGCTGGGTGAGGAAGAGCTGCGCCCCGGCGGAATGCGGCACCGCCATTGCTAACACAGCCATCGTCACAGTCCTGAAACCCAGCTTCGTCATCTTACGCATATGCTGCTCGCCCTTCACTCGGCTCTTTATGGGGTCACCCCGCGATGCCCGTCCAGCAGTTCGGGCTGAACCCGTCGCGCCGCCGGCACGCCTTAACCGTGCAAAGGCCCGTCGACCATAAGAAGTTGGTCGGCCATAAGAAAAGGCCGCCCGGGATGGTCCCGGACGGCCTTTTCGAAACACTCGAAAAACCGCGATTACATGCCGGTGGTGTTGCCAGTGCCGGTGTTCGTCGTGGTCTCGGTGGAGTTGGTGCCGGTCGTCGTCGCGTTCATGTCCGCAGCGGCGTTCATGTCGGCGCCAGCGCCGAGATTGGCGTCGCCGCCGTTCATCGCGTCAACGGTGGTGACGTCGTTGCCCATCAGGGCCTCGTCGCTATAGTTGGCAGTGTTCGCGGTATTGGTGTCGCCGCCGCCGCCGCAAGCCGCGACGAGCAGGGCCGCACCGGCAACCATCGAACCGGTCATCACTTTCGAAAGAAGGTCACGCATTTAGAAACTCCCTAGTTTGACGATTTGGACGGGGTGGCCCCTTTTTTTTCCAAATCAGTTTTGCACAATAAACGGAAAGGGTACGGCTCTCAAGCCTTCTCGCCGCCCTCCTCGAAGGAGGCGAGAAAATGGTCGAGCCCCTGTTTCAGCGCCAGGTCGAAATGCTCCTGTCCACAAGACACTCCCATCTCGTCGAGGCTGGTCACTGGAAAGTCCGCAATACCGCACGGCACTATCCCTGAGAAGTGGGAAAGTTCAGGTGCCAGGTTGACCGAAAATCCATGCAGCGTGACCCATTTTCGGACCCTCACTCCAATTGCCCCCACCTTTGCTTCGGCACCGTCGCGGTCGGCCCAGATTCCGATCCGGCCGGGCGCGCGCCGGGCCGCCACCCCCAGGCGGCCGAGCGTTTCGATCAGCCAGCCTTCGAGCGAATGGACGAAGCGGCGGACATCGCGGCCGCGGCGATCGAGGTCGAGCATCACATAGCCGACGCGCTGGCCCGGGCCGTGATAGGTATAACGCCCGCCGCGGCCCGCAGCGAAGACCGGAAAGCCCTGAGGGTTGAACAATTCGGCCGGGTCGGCGCTCGTGCCGGCGGTGTAGACCGGCGGGTGCTCGAGCAGCCAGACCAGCTCGCGAGCCTCCCCCGAGCGGATCGCAGCAGCCCGTGCCTCCATCTCGGCGAGGGTCTCGGCATAAGGGCTGAGCCCCGGCGACACGCGCCATTCCGGCCTTGGATCCGTCATCGTGCCCGATCTCGGCCAGCTTGCGCCCCGGTTCAAGCCTTGCTTGAACACATTGCCCCGGCGGCTCTAAACGCCCGCCTGGTGCGGCGACCGGGATCGGCTGAAGCGGCGAAGCGCTTTCGCCACAATCGATCCGCGTCTATGTCTCGCAGCGAAGGGGAGAGACGATGAAATTCTCGTACAGTGCGGTGTGGGAAGACACGGCCAGGCTGATCCGTGCCCACGGACCCTTGATCGCCGCCATAGCCGGAGTGTTCATCTTCCTGCCGGCATTGCTGCTCGGTTATTTCCTGCCGCCGCCGCAGAGCGGAACCGCGGACGCGGCGGAGAATATGCGGGTTACCCTGCAATATTATTCGACCGCATGGCCGTGGTTCCTGCTCCAGAATTTGCTCGCGATGACCGGCATGCTGGCGGTGCTGAGGCTGATCTTCGCGCGCGGCACCACCGTCGGAGCGGCCCTTACGGCCGCAGCCGCCTTGCTGCCATTCTATTTCCTGGTCTCCGTGATCAGCGGAATCCTCGTCGGAATCGGCCTGGTCCTGCTGATCCTCCCGGGCGCCTATCTGTTCGGACGGCTCGCGGTCGCTGGGCCGGTCATGGTGGCCGAGACTCGCCGCAACCCGTTCGAGGCGATGTCGCGTTCGTTCGAGGTCACCAAGGGACATGGCTGGGCAATTGTCGGGATGGTCCTGCTGGTGATCATCGCCGGCGGAGTGATCATCATCGTTGCCGATGCGCTGCTCGGCATCCTGCTGGTCACCGTCGCGGGGCCGAATCTCGGCAGGCTGCTCGCGCAGATCGTCAGCTCGGCCGCGATCACCGGCTTCACCCTCGTCATGGCGGTGCTCTACGCCGCGATCTATCGGGCGCTCACCGGCAACGCGACCTCAACCGCCGCGGTCTTCGACTAACGGTATTTGCGGGGCCGCATCGGCGGGCAGCAAGCCGCCGATGCGCGGGTCGGGAAAGCTCTCCAGCGCACGCTTGTAAGCGCGGAATCCGGCCTTGAGGTAGGCGGGGAGGGCCGCGGGGTGGTCGAGCGTGCAGGTGTTGACATGGACCCGGCCGATCCCCGGGCGCCAGGCGAGTGCGAGGGTCTGGGCGAACAGCCAGCGGCCATGACCGCGCCCGGCGAGCTCGGGCACCAGGCCGAGAAAGCGGATCAGACACTCGCCCGCCTGCCGGAAGTCGAGCTCGATCATTCCGATCTCGGTGCCGGTGCGGTCGATCACCGCATGGAGCTCCTGGATTTCGCCGCGCAGACGGTCATCGTCCATGGCGAGCCGCGAAAACCACAGCCAGCGCTTGCCGACGCGCTCGAACAGGATGCGATATTTGGCGGGATCGGGCTGCCGCCACGGAACCAGCCGCAACGGCGAATCGGGCAGCGGCTTCGGTCTCGGCGCCGAGGTCATTTCGAGATAGGTGACGACGGCGCCGACCTCGCCTGGTTTCAGCGCGATCAGCGCCACGTCGCTTCCGGCGGAAGGCTCATCAATATCGCGTCGACATTGCCGCCGGTCCTCAGGCCGAACAGGGTACCGCGATCGTAGATGAGGTTGAACTCGGCGTAGCGTCCGCGCCATTCGAGCTGGCGGGCCCGGTCCTCGGCGGAAAAGGGCGTATCCATTCGCCGCCGGACCAGCCTCGGGAAGACATCCAGGAAGGCTTCCCCGACCTCCCGGGTGAATGCGAAATTGGCGTCGAAGGGCGCGCCCTGCCCGGGCGGAGCGCATTCGAGATGGTCGTAGAAGATCCCACCGACTCCGCGATGCACTCCGCGGTGCGGGATGTAGAAATATTCCTCCGCCCAGCGCGAGAAGCGGTCGTAATAGGTCTGGTCGTGGCCGGCGCAGGCAGCACGCAGCCGGGCATGGAAATCGGCGGTATCCTCGTCATACGGGATAGGCGGATTGAGATCGGCACCGCCGCCGAACCAGCGCTTGGTCGTCGCCAGGAACCGGGTGTTCATATGGACCGCAGGCGCGTGGGGGTTGGCCATATGCGCGACGAGGCTGATCCCGGTGGCGAAGAATCGCGGATCGTTCTCGGCGCCGTGAATCGTCCGGGCGAATTCGGGATTGAAGCTGCCTCCGACCGTCGAGACATTCACCCCGACCTTCTCGAACACCTTGCCGCGCATCAGTCCGCGAACACCGCCGCCGCCCGGCGCTTCGTCGGCATCCTCGCGGTCCCAGGGCGTGTAGCCAAAGGCCGCTTCGCTTGCCGCCTCGCGCTCGATCCCCTCGAATTCCGCGCAGATTCGGTCGCGAAGGGATTCGAACCAGGCCCGGGCCTGCTGTTGCTCGTCGTCAAGTTCGATCATCTGGCCAGCCATTCGTCTGTCGCAACGCTTCAGCCAGCGCGATGCCTCCGGCGACCGCGATATTCAAGGAGCGCGTACCGGCAACCTGCGGGATTCGGACTCGCAGCCCCGCGCGGCGATGGACCGCCTCGGGCGCGCCGCGGCTCTCGCTGCCGAGGATCAGCACGTCGCCGGCGTCGAACGCCACACGGTCGATCCGCTCGCTGGCGCTGGTGGTAAGCAGCACCAGCCGCCGTTCGATCCGGCGTTCGAAAGCGGCCCAGCCGGAATGGCGGGTCACCGCGGCGAGCTCCGCATAATCCATGCCGGCGCGCTTGAGGGCGCGGTCCGAAAAAGCGAATCCGCACGGCTCGATAATGTCGACGGCGACGCCGAGGCACGCCGCAAGCCTGAGGATCGTGCCGACATTTCCCGCTTGGTCAGGCTCGTAAAGGGCGATGCGCATTTCCGGGTCCTCGGTTTTCGGCCGTATCCGGGCCGCTTCAAAATGGAGTTGGCAAAGCGCCATTCAGCCGTCTATCAGCACCGCCAAGCCGCTAATGGGGGGAGCAATCTTGCTCTCAAGCGGTGCTGTGCGGGGGCCTTCGCCATTCGGCGCCGGGCCCCACGCGCATCCGGTTCGAACCGCTGAAGGGCGTTATGGCAACGGTTGAGCATAGCGACGAATTTCCTGGCGAGGCTGACGACGATGGTGTCCGCCGCCGCGATTTCCTCAATATAGCCGCGGTAAGCTTCGCGGGCGTGGGCGCAGTCGCCGTCCTCTACCCTCTGGTCAACCAGATGAATCCGTCGGCCGACGTGCTGGCTCTGGCCTCGATCGAGGTCGACATCTCCGCGATCAAGGCCGGGCAGGCGATCAAGACGATCTTCCGCAAGCAGCCCCTGTTCGTTCGGCACCTCACTCCGGCGGAAATCAAGGCTGCGAACGCGGTTCCGATGTCGGAGCTTCGCGATCCCCAGTCGCTGGCCCAACGCACCAAGCCCGGCCATATGGAATGGCTGATCACGATGGGCGTCTGCACCCATCTCGGCTGCGTTCCGCTGGGCGCCGGCGAGGGCGAGAATAAGGGGCCGTTCGGCGGCTATTTCTGCCCTTGCCATGGCTCGCAATACGATACCGCAGCGCGGATCCGCAAAGGGCCCGCTCCCAAGAACCTCGAAGTGCCGGACTATGATTTCAAGTCCGCTACGGTCATCGAAGTCGGCAAGGTGGCAAAATGAGCTTTCCCTGGGCTGAAGAATATAGACCCAAAGGCGCGCTGATGCGCTGGTTCGACGAGCGGCTGCCTCTGCCGCGGCTCGTTTGGGGTTCGGTCGGCGGCGGCTACCCGGTGCCACGCAACCTCAATTACTTCTGGAATTTCGGAGTCCTCGCGGGGCTCGCGCTGGGCATCCAGATCATCACCGGGATCGTCCTGGCGATGCATTTCATCCCGAGCGGCGATCATGCCTTCCAGTCGGTCGAGCATATCATGCGCGACGTAAACCAGGGCTGGCTGCTGCGCTACGCGCACGCAAACGGGGCCAGCCTGTTCTTCATCGTCACCTACATCCACATCTTCCGCGGCCTCTATTACGGATCGTACAAGGCGCCGCGCGAGCTCGTCTGGATGCTCGGCGTGGTGATCCTGTTGCTGATGATGGCGACCGCTTTCATGGGCTATGTGCTTCCCTGGGGGCAGATGAGCTTCTGGGGCGCGCAGGTGATCACCGGCTTCTTCTCGGCGATCCCGCTGGTCGGCGATCCGATCCGCACCTGGCTGCTGGGCGGCTTCGCCCCGGACGACGCGGCGCTGAACCGCTTCTTCTCGCTGCATTATCTGCTGCCGTTCGTGATCGCGGGCGTCATCATCCTGCACATCTGGGCGCTGCACATCCCGGGAT
>JAQGLD010000549.1 GCA_028293055.1 Alphaproteobacteria bacterium | reverse complement strand
ACCCAGTGGCCCGGCCATCCCGCGGAGCAGGTGGAGAGGCTGATCACCGTCCCGGTCGAGATCGGCATGAATGGCATTCCCCATGCCACGATCGTCCGCTCCGTCTCGCTCTAAGGCCTCACCGACGGCGTCATTACGCTCGACCAGGGCACCGATCGGGAGTTCGCGCGGCAGCAGGCGTTCAACCGGATCGGTGACATCGGCCTCCCGACGGGGGTCACGCCTTCCATATCGCCGCTTACGTCGCCTTCTGGCCTCATCTACCGCTACACGCTGCAAAGCCCGGACCGCTCGCCGACCGAGCTCAAGACGTTCGAGGACTGGACGGTCGAGCCGCAATTCAGGTCGGTATCCGGAGTCGCGGACGATTCGGGTTTCGGCGGCGGCGAGATGCAATATCAGGTCCTGGTCGACCAGGTTCGTCTCGCGGCGGCGGGACTCTCGATCCAGCAGGTCGAAAGCTCGCTCGGCGCCAATAACGGCAATGGCGGCGGCGGCTTCTACTCGCAGGGCGGCGAATTCTATTATGTGCAAGGCGTCGGCCGCATCGAGACGCTCGAGGATATCGGCAATATCGTGATTGCCGTGAACAGCGGCACGCCTATTCTCGTCAAGGATGTCGGGCGGGTCGTCCTGGGTATTGCGCCGCGCCTTGGCCAGTTCGGAATCGGCCGCCAGGACGACGCGGTCGAAGGCGTCATCATGTTGCGCACCGGCGAGAAGACGCAGGACGTACTCGCCGCGGTGCAGGCCAAGACTCGCGAGCTCAACACGCATATCCTGCCGCCGGACGTGAAGGTGGTTCCCTTCTACGACCGCACCGACCTGGTCTCGGTGACCACCCAGGTGGTCAAGAACAACCTGCTGCGCGGAATGCTGCTCGTCGTCGTGATCCTGGTCTTCTTCCTCTACGACATCAGGGCGGCGCTGATCGTCGCGGTTACGATACCCCTGTCCCTGCTGTTCGCCTTCGCCTGCCTCGATCTCCAGCATGCTTCGGCCAATCTGCTTTCGATCGGCGCGATCGACTTCGGGATATTGGTCGAGGCCGCGGTGGTGATGGTGGAGAATATCTACCGCCAGCTCGCCTTGCGCCGCGATTCCGGCGCCGGAGTCGTCGAGATCATCCGCGACGCCGCAGCCGAGGTCGACCGGCCGCTTTTCTATGCGGTAGCGGTGATCGTCGTCAGCTTCCTTCCGATCTACGTCCTCACCGGCCCTTCGGGCACCCTGTTCCGGCCGATGGCGGACACCATGATCTTTGCCCTGATCGGCTCCCTGATCGTCACCCTGACCCTCCTGCCGGTGCTGTGCGCGTGGCTCATGCGGCGCGGCGTGCGCGAGCGGCGCAACGCGATCTTCGAGAAGATCAGTGGGGTGTATCGGCGCGGCCTCGATCGCTGCCTCGCCTCGCCGCGCTGGACCGTGATCGCGTCCGCGCTCCTGTTCCTCGGAGCGCTGCTGCTGACCCCCGCGATCGGCGCCGAGTTCATGCCGCATCTCGACGAAGGCGCGCTCTGGGTGCGCGCCACCATGCCCTACACCATATCGTTCGACGAATCGGCGAAGATCGTGCCCAAGGTCCGCGCCATCCTGAGCGCCTTCCCCGAGGTCACCGTGGTCTCCTCCGAGCATGGCCGCCCGGACGACGGCACGGACGCGACCGGCTTCTTCAACGCCGAATTCTATGTCGGGCTCAAGCCTTATGCCCAGTGGCACGGCGCCTATCGCGACAAGTCTGCGCTGATCGCTGCGATCGACCGCAAGCTGGCGGCCTTTCCCGGAATCGACTTCAACTACACCCAACCCGCGGAGGATGCGGTCGACGAAGCCGAGACCGGCCTCAAGAGCGCGCTCGCGGTCAAGGTGTTCGGGCCCGATCTCGGAGTGCTCCAGCAGAAGGGCAAGGCGATCAAGCAAGCCCTCGAGCATGTCCGCGGGATCAGCGACGTCACCCTGGTCCAGGAGCTCGGCCAGCCAAGCCTGACGATCAAGATCGATCGCGCGAAGATCGCGCGCTACGGAGTCAATGTCGACGACGTCAACGCACTGATCCAGACCGCGATCGGCGGCGACGTGGCCACCCAGGTCGTCCAGCAGGAGAAGCAGTTCGACCTCGTCGTCCGTCTCGACCCGAAATATCGCGACGATCCCGTGGCGATCGGCAACATCCTGGTCGCGACCCCCGGCGGCCAGCATATTCCGCTCAAGGAATTCGCCGACATCTCGGTCACCAAGGGCGCGTCTTTCATCTATCGCGAGGACAATAGCCGCTTCATCGGCGTGCAATATTCGGTTTCCGGCCGCGACCTCGCAGGGGCGGTCCAGGATGCCATGCGGCAGATTCCGAACAAGGTGTCGCTGCCGCAGGGCTACCGGCTCGATTGGGGCGGGGAATATAGCGAATATACCGCTTCGCGAGCGCAGCTGAGCATGATTGTGCCATTGACCCTTTTGCTCATCTTCCTGTTGCTGTTCGTCCTGTACAAAAACCTGAAATTCCCGTTCATCACGGTGATTGGCGTGCTGCTCTCTGCCCCGGTGGGCGGAATCCTGGCTTTGTGGATCTCCGGCACCACCTTCTCGGTCTCCTCCGCGATCGGCTTCCTCGCTCTGTTCGGAGTGTCGGTGCAGACCGCGATCGTCTACATTTCCTATGTCAACGAGCTGCGCCTCGCGGGAATGCCGATGAATGAGGCGATCCACGAAGCGGCGATCCTCCGGCTTCGTCCGATCATGATGACCGCACTGGTCGCTTCGCTCGGCCTGTTGCCGGCGGCGCTGGCGACCGGGGTCGGGACAGACACCCAGCGGCCGTTCGCCCTGGTCATCGTCAGCGGCCTGATCGCCTGCCTGCTGATCAGCATCTTCCTGATGCCAGCGCTCTACGCCCTGGTCGCTCGCGCCGACGACCGGCTCGAAGTGTGAGGTGAGGCCAGGGAAGCGGTGAGTAAGGGCGCCGTCATCATTGCGCGCGCCCTCGGTCGTTGAGCCCAAGATTCCGCTCGAGCCTGCCGCGCGCGCGCATTGATTGGCGAGGTCGATGGCATGGCCGCGCGATCCTGAATCGCAACCACTGACCCGCTGACTGGAAAGCAGCGCTAAGCGGCAGCTTTCGCAAAGCGGGCAGGAAAATTGGTCGGGGAGAGAGGATTCGAACCTCCGGCCCCTGCCTCCCGAAGACAGTGCTCTACCAGGCTGAGCTACTCCCCGACCGGGTGTTCGGCGCAAGGCCGACCGGAAGGCAGGCGGCGTCTATAGGTAGCGCCGCGCTGGAGCGCAAGCGCCGGAAGCGC
>JAQGLD010000547.1 GCA_028293055.1 Alphaproteobacteria bacterium | reverse complement strand
TCGCCTGGGCAGGCATTGCCTTCTGCCTGTTCCGCCTGGCCGTGACCAGCTACGGTTTCTGGCTCTACGAACGCAGAATTCAGACCGAGCTGGCCGCGCTCGACCATGTCCCGGTCGGGGCCCGATTGGTCAGCTTCGTCGGCACGCCGTGCCGGACCGTCTGGAAGATGACCCGGCTCGACCACCTGGCCGCTATGGCGGTAGTTCGGCGCCAGGCCTTCTCGAACGACCAATGGTCGGTCCCCGGCGCGCAGCTTCTCCAGGCGCGGTATCGCGAGGGAGAGCCGTTCACCCGCGATCCTTCGCAGCTTGTCCGCACGCCGGGCTGCGACTCGAAACGCTGGCGGACCCTCGACGAATCGCTGCGCCTCCTGCCCCGCCGGGCGTTCGACTATGTCTGGCTGATCGCACCGCCACCCTACGATCGTCGCCTGACCGCGGGCATGGTTCCGGTGTGGAGGAGCGGAGGCAGCGTGCTGCTGCGGATACCGCCCCTCCCGTCGCCCGGCAGGAGCGCATATGCCGCGACGCCCAAGCTTTCGACCACATCGCGATAATCGCGGAGCCAACTGAAGACAGAGGTCGCGACTCGGGGATCGTATCGATGCGGCGCCTGTTCGAGCTTCGTCCCGCCGGCCCTGCATTGCGCCGAATCGGGCCGGTGACTTATCGAAATAATACACTTTTCCTCTTGCACGAGCGCGCCCCCCTGCCCCATCTACGCGACAAGGAAGCGGAGGGACGAATGGCGGAGACCGAAACCAAGCTGAAGCTGGAGGCGCCCGAGGCGCTGACCACGGTCCAGCCGCAGGAAGCGGCGGGGCTGGTGCCGATCGAGGAAGGCGTGGTGTCGAAGCTCGACACGGTCGTCGACAAGTTCGTCGCCGACCTGATCGCGACCGACGCCAACAGCCCCGAATTCGGCAAGAAGGTCGACCAGCTCACCGCGATGGGTCGCAAGGAGATCATGGAGGCGGCGGGTCATTCGAACCGCTTCCTCGACCGCCCGGTGAAGGCGATCAATTCCGAGACCGGAATCGGCGCCAACCTCACCGAGCTTCGCAAGACGGTGGAGGGCCTCGATCCCGGCAAGGGCGGCGCGATCGGCAAGCCCAGGAAATTCCTCGGGATCATCCCGATGGGCGGCGGCGGCCTCAAATCCTACTTCATGAAATACCAGTCCGCCCAGACCCACATTTCCAAGATCCTCAACGCCCTCGCCTCCGGCAAGGACGAGCTGCTGATGGACAATGAGGCGATCAACGTCGAGCGCGCCAACATGTGGAAGACCATGGGCAAGCTCGAGCAGATGATCCACATTTCAAAGACTTTGGATGGGAAGCTCGAGGATACCGCGAACACGCTCGAGGCCACCGAGCCGGCCAAGGCGAAGGCGATCCGCGAGACCGCCTTGTTCTACACCCGCCAGCGCACCACCGACCTGCTCACGCAGATGGCAGTGACGGTGCAGGGCTATCTCGCCCTCGATCTGGTCAAGAAGAACAATGTCGAGCTGGTCAAGGGAGTCGACCGAGCCTCGACCACGACCGTCTCGGCGCTCCGCACCGCGGTCACCGTCGCCCAGGCGCGGACCAACCAGAAGCTCGTGCTCGAACAGATCACCGCCCTCAACACGACCACCGCGACGATGATCGACCGCACCGGGGAATTGCTCAAGAGCCAGACCAGCGAAATCCACAAGCAGGCGGCATCGTCGACGATTCCGCTCGAGACGCTGCAGCGCGCCTTCCAGAACATCTACGATACGATGGACATGATCGACAAATATAAGGTCGAGGCGCTCGGCAACATGAAGCAGACGGTCGAGACGCTCTCCTCCGAGGTCGAGAAGAGCCGCGGCTATATTGCCCGCGCGGAAGGCACCGAGCAGAACCGCCTCGCCGGCGGTGCCGCTTCGCCGCTGCTGGCGCCCATCGAGGGTTAGGGTGAGGGTCTAGATGGCAAGACAGCCGCGCAGCGTCGACGATGCGATCGCCCGTTTCGACGAGGTGATCGCCCGCTATGAGGGCAAGGGCGTGGATGCGGTCGCGGCCCGCAGGCGCAGTTATGGCCGCACCGTGCAGAGCGTCGGCAAGAGGCTGGCCAATATGGGCATGGCGATCGCAGTGCTGATCGTCGCGACGATCGGCTTCGGCCTGTTCGTCGGCCCGATCGGCTGGACCGGGCTGTTCATCGTCGCGCTCGCGACCCTTGCAGTCTTGATGCTCTTCTCGGTCTGGCCATCCGCCGAGGTGAAACGCGTCGCCTATAGCGACGAGCTGCCCACCCGCACCGTGATCCGCCAGCTCGACAGCCTGCTCGTTCGCGAGCGCGCGGCGCTGCCGGCGCCAGCGGGCCGGCGGATCGACTCGATCAGCGCCCAGCTCCCATTGCTCGAGAGCCGGCTCGGCGAGCTCGACGCAATCGACCCGCTCGCCCAGGATGCGCGGCGGCTGATGGGCAAGCATTTGCCCGAACTGATCGATCGCTACGAGCGAGTGCCCCAGGCCTATCGCCAGCAGCGCGACGGCGAAGGGATGACCGTCGACGAGCGGCTCGTCGCCAGCCTCGACGCCGCCAACACCGCGCTCGACGAGCTCGGCGCCAGGCTCGCCCAATCCGACCGCGACGC
>JAQGLD010000514.1 GCA_028293055.1 Alphaproteobacteria bacterium | reverse complement strand
TCGATCGCTCCGAGATCGCAGACGACATTGCCGGATGCGCCTTCGAACTTGGAGCTGTCGACGAGCACGATCAGCTCGTCCGCCCGGTCGATCAGCCGGCGCTCGGCGGCGACAAGCACGACGTCGGCCTGCATCAGGCCCCTCGGCCCCATCGCGGCGGCGCCCATGAACAATTTTGGCGCGTGGAAGCTCGGCATTCCGTCTTCGCCCGGCGCTCCCAGAATGATGTTCTGCTCCCTGAACACCGTGCCGGAAGGAACCAGGATCCGGGTTCCCGCCTGCGAGAGCAAGGCGCTGACGATGTGGAGCGAGTTGGTCAGCACCTGGAGGTTGAGGCCGGAAATGTGCGGGCACATCTGCAAGGTGGTCGACCCGCCGTCGATCATCACGCCCTCGCCGGGCTGGCAGAGCGCTGCAGCGGCGCGGCCGATCGCTTCCTTCTGGGATCGGTTGCGGCCGATATTCTCGTGGAACGGGACACCGCTGAGATGCAGCGGCGAGCGGCCGGCAGAACCGGCGTCGCCGCGTTCTCCGATCAGCTTGGCGCCGCCGCGGACGCGCTCCAGCCGGCCCTCGCCGGCGAGCCGCTCGAGATCGCGGCGGATGGTCGCCGGCGATGCGTCCAGACGTTTCTCGAGTTCGCGAAACGAGATGAAGCCGGACCCGGAAATCAGGTCGACGATCAGCTCTTCACGCTCGTTGGCATGCATCGATCTTCGCCCTCCTGGCCGCCCGCGCAATTCATTTCACCCGGCGGCCGCGCCGTTCAAGCCCAAAGCGTCACGCAGCGCTCAGACGATACCGGCACCAAGCCCGACCGGCCTTCGCTCCTGCGCCTTGCGTGCGCGCCAGCCGCTCTGGCGGTAGGCGGCGAGCACGTCGATCGCGCCCCCAGCTTCGGCCCGGGCCATCGCGACGATCGGCGAGACGTCGGTGCGATAGGCCGCACGAAGCGCCTGGAACGCCATCATCGCGTCATTGTCGTTCTGCGCCTGGTGGAGCGCATCGCGGTCGACCAGCAGCGCCTTGGCAAAAGCGCCCGCAATCGCCTCGGCCGAGGACAGCATCGATTCGATCGGATCGGTGACATTGTGCGACTGGTCGATCATGTAGGCGGGATCGAAGCCGTCGCGCGGATTGAGCTCGGCCTCGACCAGCTCGTTGAACACCAGGAAGAGCTGGTGGGGGTTGATCGATCCGCTGTCGAGATCGTCGTCGCCATATTTGCTGTCGTTGAAATGGAATCCGCCGAGCTTGCCGAAGGCGTGGAGCCGGGCGACGATCTGCTCGATATTCACATTGGGCGCATGGTGGCCGAGATCGACCAGGCACTTGCACTTGTCACCCAGCGTCTGCGCAGCGAGGGTCGAGCTTCCCCAATCCGAGATCACCGACGAGTAGAAGGCCGGCTCGTACATCTTGTGCTCGAGCAGCATCCGCCAGCCGTCGGGAAGCGCGGCATAGATCTGAGCGGCGGCCTCGAGATAGCGGTCGAGCGAACGCCCGAGATCCTGCTGGCCGGGGAAATTGGTGCCGTCGCCGACCCAGACGGTGAGATCGCGCGAGCCGAGCTGGCGTCCGATCTCGATGCACTCGATATTATGCTCCACCGCCTGCTGGCGGGTGGCCGAGTCGGTCGAGGCGAGCGAGCCCGTATTGTAGCTGTGGACCTGGCCGGGCTGGTCCTGGAAGGTGTTGGAATTGACCGCGTCGAAGCCGAGGCCGAGCTCCGCGGCCTCCTCGCGAAGCGCTGCATAATCGGAGACCTTGTCCCACGGAAAATGCGGCGACACGCGCGGCGTGATCGTCGACAATTGCTGGACGACCGCGCAGTCGGCGAGCTTCTCGTGGATGTTGGTCGGCTCGCCGGCGATCGGGAATTTGGCGAAGCGGGTGCCGCCCCTGCCCGAACCCCAGCTCGGCACCGCCACCGAGAAACCCGCGACCCTGGCCTTGATCCGATCCACGTCGATGCCGCGGCGGCGAAGCTGGCGGCCGAGGCTGTCATAATCGTCGCGCAGCGCCTCCTGTCCGGCCGCGTTGAGACTTTCGATCTGGTCGCTCGAAAGCGGCAGGGTTGCGGCCATCTGTCTCTCCAATCCTCTTTGTCTTGGGTACGTCCGCCTAGCGGGTGAAGGCCTGGGCGTTGCCCGCGTCTACGTTGATCATGTTGCCGGTCGACTTGGCCGACGCATCGGAGGCCAGGAAGAAGACCGCTTCGGCAATATCCTCCGGCAGCACGTCGCGCTTGAGCATCGAGCGGTTGCGATAATGCTCTTCCAGCGCCTCGCCCGAATCGATTCCATGGGCACCGGCCCGTTCCTTGCGCCAGTCGCCATCCCAAATACGCGAGCCGCGGATCACCGCGTCCGGATTGACCACATTGACCCTGATGCCCGAAGGCGCCCCCTCGAGAGCGAGGCAACGGGCAAGATGAAGCGATGCCGCCTTGGCCGACGCGTAAGCCGAGGCATTGGTCGCAGCCGCGATCCCGTTCTTCGATCCGATGAAGACGATCGCGCCGCCGGGGTTGAGCTTCATCAGCGGGAAGGCCGCGCGAGCGGTGAGGAAATAGCCCTCGGCGAGCACATCGTAATTCTTGCGCCACAATTCGATCGTGGTCTCCTCGATCGGCGCCGAGGAGGCGATACCGGCATTGGCGACGAGGATGTCGAGCCCGCCAAATGCGCGCGCGCAGGCTGCGAAAGCGGCGGCGATCTGAGTCTCGTCGGTGACGTCGCAGACCGCCGAGCGCACGACATCCCTGCCGAACCTTGCGGCAAAGCCCGCGCGGACCCCGTCGAGCGCATCGCCCTCGCGATCGAGCAGCATCACGCAGGCGCCGTCGCCAAGCATCCGTGCGGCGGTCGCAGCGCCGATGCCGCCGGCGCCGCCGGTGATCAACGCGATCTT
>JAQGLD010000506.1 GCA_028293055.1 Alphaproteobacteria bacterium | reverse complement strand
GCCGGCAGCGCGCCATCGGCGCCGTGGCCGGTGATGAACTGGACCCGGCGGGCGCGCTCGCGCTCGGTCAGCGAAAAGCCCAAGGCGGCCGCGGCGCCCTGGGCCGCGGAAATTCCGGGGACGATCGCGACCTGGAGGCCGGCCTCGCGGCAGGCATCGAGTTCCTCGGTTGCGCGGCCGAAGATCAGCGGATCACCGCCCTTGAGCCGGACCACCGTCTCCCCCGCCAAAGCAAGGCGGACGATCTCGCTATTGATGTCGTCCTGGCGGCACGAGCCGCGCCCGGCCGACTTGCCGACCGAGACGCGGCGCGCCTCGCGGCGGGCAAGCTCGAGTATGTCGGGACCAACGAGATCGTCGTAGAGGATGACGGTCGCGGATTGCAGCGCCTGCACCGCCTTGAGGGTGAGCAACCCGGGGTCGCCGGGACCGGCACCGACCAGCGTCACGGTACCGGGGCGACTGTCCTGGCCGAGCCCGGCGATCAGGGTTGCGAAATCGCACTCGCCCGGAGCTCGGTCGACCTGCCTCCATGCGGTCTCGACGAAGCGCGACCAGAATCTGCGGCGCTCCGCAAAGCTGCCGAGCGAGGCCTTGACCCGGGGCCGCCACTGCAGCGCGGCGCGCGCCCAGCCGGACAGGCCGAGCGGAAGCACGCTTTCGATCCGGGCGCGGATCGACTGGCCGAGCATCGGCGCTCCGCCGTCGGTGGAGATTGCGAGCACGATCGGCGCGCGATTGACGATGGTGCCGAACTGGATCTCGCAAAGCTCGGTCTGGTCGACGAGATTGACCGGAGCTCCGGCGGCGCGCGCGGCGGCGGCAAAGGCGAGCGCGTCGTCGCGATCCGGCAGGTCGCCGACCGCGATCGCGGCGCCGGAGAGATCGCCGGCGGACCAGCGCCGCGCAAGCACGGTAACCGGCCCCTTGACCGGACTGGCGGCGAGACCGTCGAACTGGCGGGCGGCGGCTTCGTCGCCGGCGAGGACGAGGACATCGGCGCCGGCCGCGGAGAGCAATTCCGCCTTCCACACCGCACCTTGCGAAGCTCCGGCGACGACGGCCCGCCGTCCCTCGATCTTGTGGAACAAGGGCAGGCTAGGCAGCGGTGCTATGCGCGCCGGCGTGGCTGTAGGGCTGCGCTCGGTCATGCCGCCGCCTTGGCCCGGACGAGGCGGCCGTTGGAGTCGAGATGGAGGCCGCATTCCTTCGCCTCGTCGCTCTCCCACCACCAGCGCCCGGAGCGCTCGGGCTCGCCTGGCCGGACCGCGCGGGTGCAGGGCTCGCAGCCGATCGACAGGAAGCCGTGGGCGTGAAGGCTGTTGACCGGCACTGCGAGCGACTCGCAGGCCGATGCGACCTGCTCGCGGGTCCAGTCGAACAAAGGGGCGACCTTGATCAGCCCATGGCCCTCATCCCAGCTCGCCGGAGCGAGGGTCGAGCGCTGGCCGGACTGGTCTGCGCGAAGGCCGACCACCCAAGCGGGCGCACCGGCGAGCGCCCGCCCGAGCGGCTCGACCTTGCGGACGAAGCAGCAGCCGGTTCGCGCCGCCCTGGAATCGTAGAAACCGTTGATTCCGGCGTCGGCGATGAAGGCGGCGAGGCCAGCCTGCTCGGGGTGGAAGGAGCGGATTCGCTTGCCGTAGCGCTCCTCGGTCTGCTGCCAGAGCTGGTAGGTCGACGGGAAGAGCCGGCCGGTGTCGAGTGTCACCACTTCGATCGGAAGCCGCTCGGCAAAAATGAAATGGGTGAGAAGCTGGTCCTCTATCCCGAAGCTGGTGGTGAGCACCGCGCCCTCGAAACGATCGGCAAGCAGCCGCAGCCGCTCGGTGGGCCCGGCCGCGACGGCAAAAGAAGCCGAGAGGCCCGCGGCTGCGACCTGTTCGGCTCCAATTTGCTTATCGACGCTGACGCTCGCCATTTGGAGAATTTTCTTCTACTGAGGCCCCGAAACGGACGCACAGCTTCGCGCTCGCGATTCGCTTCAAAGGCCGGTGAGCTGCCCAGTTATGCTCTTGCGGGACGGGGATCAACCACGTCGCGGAGATAACAACAAAGCCAATGGCGCGAGTCGAAATGGTGGAACAATCTTCTAATTCGAGGAGAGACCAGAGTGGATAATACCGACCGCAGGATCCTCGAGATCCTTCAGCGCGATGCCTCGCTGCCGGTGGCGGAGATTGCGGCGCAGGTGAACCTGTCCCAGACTCCCTGCTGGCGCCGGATCCAGAAGCTTGAACAGTCGGGCGTGATCCAGGGCCGGGTGGCGATCCTCGATCCCGACAAGATCGGCCTCGGACTGACCGTCTTCGTCGAGGTCGAGACCGGCGACCATTCGAAGCAATGGCTCGAGACGTTCGCCGAAACCGTGCTGACCATGGCCGAGGTGATGGATGTCTTTCGGATGGCCGTCGATGTTTACTATCTGCTGCGTCTCGCGGTCGCCAACATGGCCGCTTATGACGATTTCTACCGCCGGCTGATCGCAACCGTGCCGATGAAGAATGTCACCTCGCGCTTCGCCATGGAGCGGGTCAAGTTCACCACCGCCTACCCGATCGAGGGATGAGCCGGACCGCTTGAATCGGCCGGAACGATGCGCCACCTGCTGTTGCAGAGGCTGGAGAGTTTATGCTTGAGAAGAGCGGCCAAATCGGGC
>JAQGLD010000499.1 GCA_028293055.1 Alphaproteobacteria bacterium | reverse complement strand
GCCTTCGTGGCACTTGCCGCGATCATGCTCGCGGTGGCAGCTGCGGCCGTCGGCAATTTCGCGACATCGCCGAGGATGTTCGCAGCCCAGCTGCTCCCGGTCGTAGGGACCTTCGTCGTATCGCTGTTCGCCAACCACACGATCGACCGCAGCCGCCGTCGCGCTCACGAACTGCGTATGGCTTTGGAGCAAGGCAAGGCCAAGTCCGACGGACTGCTGCAGAATATGCTGCCAGTGGATATCGCGCGCCGCCTCAAGGAAGGCGAAACCATCGCGGACTCGTTCAGCGAGGTCTCGGTGATCTTCATCGACATCGTCGGCTTCTCGACGCTCGCGCGCAGGATTTCGCCCAAGCATCTCGTCGACATCCTCAACGGATTCTTCCGGATCGTCGACGAATGTGCCGACCGCGCCGGCATCGAGAAGGTGAAAACGATCGGCGACGCCTATCTCGGGGTTTCGGGGGCGACGAGGCCCGTCAAGAATTGCGCCGCCTGCGCGCTCGATTTCTCGATGGCCGTGATCGACCGCATCGGCACGATCGAGGACGAGCCGATCGAGGTGCGGATCGGAATTCATACCGGCGCCGTGATCGGAGGCGTGATCGGAACCTCGCGGCAAGCCTATGATTATTGGGGCGACACGATGAACGTTGCCAGCCGTATCCAGGGGTTTGCTCGCCCGAACTCGGTTTTCGTGTCCGAGGCGACCTATGCCCGCGCGCGCCATCATTATGCCTTTGCGCCGGCGGAGCTCGCCCTGCTGAAGGGCGTGGGAGAGGCGAAGGTGTATCAGGCTTTCCCGCTGAAGGCTGGTGGGGAGGCTGAGCAAGGGCGTACCGGCTTCGCTGCGGTGTCCGCGGCACCCCCGACCTGACGCATCGTGTGGAAAAGTGGGCACCGGTTTCGGCGAAAAACGGTACTTCAGGCGTGCTTGCCGTCCGGGACACGCGCCTCAGAACAGCTTTCGCAGGGTCAATGTGACGGTGCGTCCGATCGGATCGAGATAGTCCGGCTGCAGCCGGTTGGGGACCTCGCCTTTGCCGTCGCGGACGCGCTGGTGCGCGTCGCCGACATTCTCGATATCGAGCTTGAGCTGGAGGTGGCGAGTCCATTCCTCGTGGCTGAGGAAATGGTGGACGCTGAGGGTACCGCCGAGATTGAGCTTGAAGATCGGCGAGAAACGCAGGTCGAGAGCGGGGTTGCTGCCGCTGCGTACCCGATTGGCGCCGCCATACCAGGCGTTGAAGTTCAGGCCGTTGCCGAGATGGTTGATCCCGCCATAGGCGTAGCCATAGACCCGCGGCTGGCCCCCGCCGGTGATCGTGTCGCCGCTCAGCACATCGAATTCGGGCGCGCCCGCGCGAAGCAGGAGCCGATCGCTGAACTTGAAGCTTGGCCCGATTCCGGCCCAGTAATTCGCTCGGTCGGGCGGCTTGCCGGCGGCCGCAGGGGCTGGCGGCGCCTTGCCGACCGCTCCGTAGGAGGCAATCGTCAGATTGAGCGTTCGCCGCCGCTCGCGGGCGAAGTTGATCGGCCGGTACGCCACCGAGACCAGCCTGCCCGCCGAATCCCGCGTGTACAGCTCCGGCAGGATCGCCTCGGTCCGCGGGGTGAGCGTATAGACAGTGCCGGTCTGGTTGCGGACCGTCATCGCTTCATAAGTGGCGCTCAGGCGAAGCTCGCGCTTGGCGAACGGCTTGACGTTGAGGGCGATCGATCTGACCCGGCGAGTTTCGGCCAGAAGGTCCGGATTGCCGCCTCGGATCAGGGTAACCAGCTCGGTCCGGCCGGTGCCGAAGTCGAAGATTGACGCGTTGGTCAGCCGCACCACGGGAGTCGACAATTGCGCGATGGCGGGAGCCGTCTCGCTGCGCTTCGCGGTCGCGAGCAATTGCACGCCTTCGAAGGGAGCCCAGGCGAGCCCGTAGGTGAGATCGTGGAGCGACCCGAATCCACTGACCTCGCGCGCATTGACGGAGGCGTTGACCGAAAGCTTGCCGAGGAACGCAAGCACATTGTCGGGCCGCGAAGCGATCGGCACGTCGATCGCGATTCCGGCCTCGCCGCGGGTGCGGCCAAGCTGCAGGTCGAACGGGTTTGGGCCGCGGGTGGAGGAGGAAGCCGTTGAGCGCTCGGCCTCCACGGTGGCGGTTATGGTGACCTCGCCCGCAGGCAGATGGATCGGCGTATTCGAGACCACGCTTTTCGCGCTCGCGGTGCGGGTGCGCAGCTGCCCGCGATCGACCAGCCGCGTTGCGAGGAGCGACTCGTCCAGCGGCGCAAACGGATTGGCGCCGCTTGCGATCGCCGCATTGGCCGCATCCAGGTCCACGCCACGCTCGCTGAACCCGCTGATCTGTTGCTGATCCACCGCCGCGCTGAAATCCCAGCGCCAGCCACCGATTCCCCCGCGTAGCGCGATTCCGGCATGGAGCGTCGTCATGGTCTGCTGCAGACGGAGCGGGTCCGCCTCGACCAGGTAGCGATTGAGCAGCACCGGGCCGGCGAAGGGCGAGAATGGGTTGGAAGCCGGCACGGGGAAGATCGCCGAAGCCGGGCCGGCCATCGTCCG
>JAQGLD010000437.1 GCA_028293055.1 Alphaproteobacteria bacterium | reverse complement strand
TTTCTTGAACATTGTCTGTCTCCTCATTCGCGCCGACATTGGCGTTGATGAGGAAATGGACCCCGCCTGTCGCGGGCCTATCGCGGCGAAGTGCTTATTGTGTCGCGAAGTGTATCAATGACTTAGCCGTCATCGCGGCGCACCGGGCCCGTGTCTCGACTCGGCCTCACGCCGGCTCAAGGCCCCTTCACGATCCTGCCGCCCTTTATCACGAGCCGAACGGACCGCACCGCGGCGATATCGACGGTCGGATCGCCCTCGACGGCAACCAGGTCGGCGAGGAGTCCCGGCCTGATCGCACCGCGGTCGTCGAGGCCGAATATGCGGGCATTGCCCGAGGTCGCTGCGGCCAGAACATCGGCCGGAGACATTCCCCAGCCTGCCATCAATTCCATCTCGCGGGCATTCTCGCCATGGGCGAAGACTCCGACATCGCCGCCCATGCAGAGGGTCACCCCGGCGGCGCGGGCGGCGGCGAAGCTCGCGCGCTTCGTCGTGATCGCCTGGGGCTCGGGAGCGGCGCCGTTCCAGCCGCGATAATGCGCGATGGCGTCGCTCGCCGCGAGGGTCGGGCAAAGGGCGGTGCCGTGCACCTTCATCAGCCGAAAGATTTCAGGCGTGCCTTCGTCGCCATGCTCGATCGTGTCGGCACCGGCGAGGATCGCGCGGCGCATGCCTTCCGCCGTACCGGCATGGACCGCAACCTTTCGGCCGGCGGAATGGGCGGCGGCGACCGCGGCCTGCATTTCCTCGAGGCTGAAGGTTGGACGGCTCGGTTCGCCCGGGCGCCAGCGATAGTCGCCGTAGAGCTTTACCCAGTCGGCCCCGGCGCTGATCTGATGGCGGACCGCGACGACCAGGCCCGGACCGTCCGCTTCCTCGGCGCCGCGCGCTGCGAAGTCGGGATCGGCGATCTTGGGACCATAAGCGCCGGTTGCCACGATCGCCCGGGTGACCACCAGCATCCGCGGCCCTTCGATGATCCCCTGATCTATCGCCTGCTTTAGGCCAACATCGGAATAGCCGGCCCCCTCGGTACCCAGGTCGCGGGTGGTGGTGAAACCGGCCTGGAGGGTGGCCCGGGCATGGTTGACCGCCCGCGCGGTGCGCAGCGCCAGCGGCTCGCGAAGCACCTGATCGTCCCAACTGGTCTCATTGTAGGGGTGGAGGAAGAGGTGCGAATGGCCCTCGATCATGCCTGGGATCAAAGTCATGCCTGGCAGGTCGATGATCCGTGCCCCGGCCGGCGTCGCGATGTCCGGCCCCACTGCAGCGATATGGTCGCCCTGGACCAGCACCGACCAGCCAATGTGCGGCCTTGCATCCAGCCCGTCGTAGAGGCGGGCCGGACGAAGCAGCAGCGGCTCCCCGCTTTGGGCGGCCGCCGGCGGCGCCGCCGCGAGAAGCATCAAAAGGGCGATCAGCAAGCGCATGGATTCTCCGGGGCGGACGGTTTAGGCGAGCCAGCGACACAATAAGGGGGCCGGGCCTTGGCGCAATATGAGCTTATCTCGGGGATCGAGGTGGATTCGGGCCTGCGCGCCTTCGTCGAGCACGAGGTCCTTCCGGGAACGGGAATCGCGCCCGGCGACTTCTGGTTCGGCTTCTCGGCGCTGCTCCGCGAGCTGACTCCGGAGAATCGTCGGTTGCTGAGGCGACGCGACGATCTCCAGGCGCGGATCGACCAGCGCAATGGCTCGCTCGATGGGCAGGTCCCCGATCCTGCAGAGGAAGAGGAGTTTCTTCGCGAGATCGGCTATCTCGTCGACCCCCCGGCGCCGTTCGCGATCCGCACCGAATCGGTCGATCCCGAAATCGCAGAGATCGCCGGCCCCCAGCTGGTCGTCCCAGTCAACAATGCGCGCTACGCGCTCAATGCGGCCAATGCCCGCTGGGGCAGCCTCTACGACGCGCTCTACGGCACCGATGCGCTCGGCGATCCGCCAAGCGGCGCGGGCTATGATCCGGGGCGGGGCGCCCGGGTGATCGCCTGGGGCCGCGCCTTTCTCGACGAGATCGCTCCCCTGGGCGGCGGCAGCCATGCCGATGTGACCTTCTACAGGATCGAGGACGACAGGCTGGTCACCGATTGCGGGACGCTCGAGGACCCGTCGCGCCTGGCTGGCTGGCGGGACGGATCGATCCTGCTGCGCCACAACAATCTCCACGCCGAGATCCAGCTCGACCCCGACCATGTCATCGGCCGCCAGGACAAGGCCGGGGTCGCCGATATCCTGCTCGAGAGCGCGATCACCGCCATCATGGATTGCGAGGACAGCGTCGCAGCGGTCGATGCCGAGGAGAAGGTCGGAGTCTATCGGGCCTGGCTCGGCCTGATGAAGGGCGATCTCACCGCCCGGTTCGAGAAAGGCGGGCGGACCGTCGAACGCAGGCTCGAGCCCGACCGGGTCTTCGAGGCGCCGGGCGGCGGCAGGCTCGCCCTGCGCGGCCGCTCGCTCCTGTTCGTCCGCAATGTCGGACACCTGATGCGCAATCCGATGATCCGGATCGACGGAGAGGAGGCGCAGGAGGGATTGGCCGACGCGGTGCTGACCTCGCTGATCGCGCTCCACGACGTGCGCGGCAGCCGCGCCAACAGCCCGGCGGGGTCGATCTACATCGTCAAGCCCAAGATGCACGGCCCGGAGGAAGCTGCCTTCGCAAACCGCCTGTTCGACCGCACCGAGGATCTGCTCGGCCTGGCCCGCAACACGATCAAGATCGGGGTGATGGACGAGGAGCGACGGACTTCGGTCAACCTCGCCGCGACCATCCATGCCGTGAGGGACCGGATCTTTTTCATCAACACCGGCTTCCTCGATCGCACCGGCGACGAGTTCCACACCTCGTTG
>JAQGLD010000428.1 GCA_028293055.1 Alphaproteobacteria bacterium | reverse complement strand
CCGACGCTCAGGGTTGGCGGCGAGATCGGTCTGGTCGACGCCCTCGTCGGGCTTGGCCTTGTCGCCTCGAAGAAGGAAGCGCGGCGGCTGATCGAGCAGGGCGGGGCAAAGGTCGACGGTGTCACGGTGCAGGACGATCGGGCGATCGCGGTATCCGGCGAAGTGCGGGTCTCGGCCGGTAAGAAGAAGCACGGGATCATCCTCCCCGCTCGCGGGGAGGGGGACCAGCCGTAGGCTGATGGAAGGGGGCTCGAGACTCGCACCGGACCCCTTCCACTGCGCTCCGCGCGCCCCCCCGTCCCGGGGAGGATTTTCGCCACCTCATCCTCCCCGAAGCAATCCCACTGCCGCGTCGCGCTCCATCAGGTAGAGCAGGACCCGGGCGGCCTGGCCCCTTGGGCCTTCAAGCCCGCCGTCGCGGTCGACCAGCAGCCGCGCATCGTCGGTCGCGGTTTGAACCAGCGCCTGGAGCTGCTCGGGCGTAGCCAGGCGAAACTGGGCTTCGCCAGACTGCCTGGTCCCCAATATCTCGCCGGCACCGCGCAGCCGCAGATCCTCCTCGGCGATGCGGAACCCGTCATTGGTCTCGCGCATCAGCGCCAGCCGCGCCCGCGCGGTCTCGCTGAGACCATTGTTGCGGAGCAGCAGGCAGACCGAATGCCCCTCCCCTCGCCCGACCCGGCCGCGCAGCTGGTGGAGCTGGGCGAGGCCGAAGCGGTCGGCACCCTCGACGATCATCAAAGTCGCATTGGGCACATCGACCCCGACCTCAATGACAGTGGTCGCGACCAGCACCGCGATCTCGCCGCGCTGGAATCCCGCCATTACCGAATCCTTTTCGGGTCCCTTCATCCGGCCATGGACGAGACCGATCGAGTCGCCGAAGCGGAGCCGGAGCGTGCGGGCGCGTTCCTCCGCGGCCGCCTGGTCGGATTGCTCGCTCTCCTCGACCAGCGGGCAGACCCAATAGGCCTGGCCGCCCTTGCCGATATGCCGGCCGAGCGCCTCGACCACTTCCGGCAGCCGCTCGCAGCTCAGCACCCGCGTCTCGATCGGCTGGCGGCCGGGGGGCATCTCGTCGAGCCGGCTGACATCCATCTCGCCATATTGGGTGAGTGTCAGGGTGCGCGGGATCGGGGTTGCGGTTATCACCAGCAAATGCGGGGTCCGCTCGGCCTTCTCGGTCAACATCATCCGTTGGGCGACCCCGAAGCGGTGCTGCTCGTCGACCACCGCGAGCCCGAGCCGGCGATAGACGACATGCTGCTGGAAGATGGCATGGGTACCGATCAGGATGTGAATCGAGCCGTCGGCCAGCCCCATCAGTGTCGCTTCGCGCACCTTGCCCTTCTCGCGCCCGGTGAGGATGGCGAGATTGACTGGAAGTCCGGCGAGCTGGCGCGACAGTGTCTCGAAATGCTGGCGGGCAAGGATCTCGGTCGGAGCGAGCAAGGCGCCCTGCGCGCCGGCCTCGACCGCGATCAGCAGGGCCTCGAGCGCGACCAGGGTCTTGCCCGACCCGACATCGCCCTGGAGCAGCCGAAGCATCGGCTGCGCCTGCTGCATGTCGCCCTCGATCTCGCCCATCGCCTTCTTCTGGGCACCGGTCGGGGAATAAGGCAGGTTGAGCCTGTCGCGAAGGCGGCCGTCCCCGTGCAGCGTCACGCCGCGGCGGGTGCGCGACGAGGCGCGGACCAGCATCAAAGCGAGCTGGTTGGCGAAGATCTCGTCATAAGCGAGGCGCTCGCGCGCCATCGCCCCGCCGGGGTCGTGGTGGGCCGCGTCGAGCGATTCGGACCAGCCCGGCCATCTCTTCTGCCGGATCAGGCTGGGCTCGATCCATTCGGCCAGCTGCGGCACCCTACCCAGGGCCTGCGCAGCAAGGTCCCCCATCCGCCGGTTGGTGAGCCCTTCGGACAGCGCATAGACCGGCTCGCGCTCGGGCAATTCCTCGGCTTCTACGGGCGGGACGGCATAATCGGGATGGACGATCTGAAGGTCCTGGCCGTAGCGCTCCAGCCGTCCGGAGACGACCCGCGGCTCGCCGAGCGGCAGCAACTTTCGAGCCCAGGCGGGATTGTGGAAGTAGGTCAGCGTCAAATAATTGCCCAGCCGATCGGTGGCATGGACCCGGAACGGACCGCGACCGCCGGCCTGGCGGTAATCGACCGGAGTGACCTTCACCGTTACGACGCGCCCGACATCTGCCTCGTCGAGGATCTCGACCCGCTTGCGCTCGACCCAGGTCAACGGAAGATGGAAGAGGATGTCGACCACCCGCTCGAGCGACAGACGCTTGAGCGGCTTGGCCAGGGTCGGGCCGATCCCCTTGAGCGCTTCCACCTCGGCAAACAGTGGATTGAGGATATCGGGTCGCATCGGCGCGTCTTAGCGTGAGTGCTCGCGCGGATGAAATCCCCTGCTTGTGGGTGTACCCGGAGTCCGTCTCCCCGAAAACCGGGCGCAGAATCTGCGCGCTTCAAATCGGCAGATGAAATCCTTACAGGGCCAGTCTGTCACCCATGCCGACGAGGAAAATCCTCGCCGGCCGATCGTCATTGGAGCCTATGGATCACGACGCGCGCCTGAGACGCCTCGGCTTCCGCGCCTGGCATCGCGGGACCAAGGAAGCGGACATGCTGATCGGCGGCTTCTTCGATCGCAATTCGGCGGGCTGGAGCGATGCCGAGATCGCCTGGTTCGAGATCCTGCTCGAGGAGCAGGACGTGGACATCATGGCCTGGGCGATCGGAACCGCCGCGCCGCCCGAGCAATATCACGGTGAGATGATGGGGCGTCTTAAGCAACTCGACTATATCGAGCATCCGGAACCGTGAGCGACATTCAGAAGATCCTCTCGGCCCGCCGGCCGACGACGCTGGCCGGCGCCCCTGCCGGTTTCCTGCCCTGGCTCGCAGCCGACCTTGCCCGCGCCGCCAAGGGCCGTGCCGTGTTTATCGCTCCGGATGAAGCGGCGATGCGGTCGATCGCCGATGCCGCCGGATATTTCGCTCCGGAGCTTGAGCTGCTCAGCTTTCCGGCCTGGGACTGCCTGCCCTACGACCGCACCTCGCCGTCGCTGCGTTCCTCGTCGGAGCGGCTTGCGACCCTTCACGCGCTCCAGCGCAAGCCTGCCGGGCCCCAGCTGGTCGTCACCACGGTCAACGCAGCGACCCAGCGGACGCTGACTCCGTTCCGGGTCCGCCAGCTCGTCGCCCGGCTCGTTTCGGGCGAGCGGATCGATCTCGAGAAGCTTACCGCACTGCTCGCCGCCAACGGCTATCACCGCACCGACACGGTCCAGGATGCCGGCGAGTTCGCGGTCCGCGGCGGCATCGTCGACCTCTTCCCCTCCGGCGAGAGCGAAGGCCTGCGACTCGACTTCTTCGGCGACGAGATCGAGTCGGTGCGCCGTTTCGACACCGCCACGCAGCGCACGACCGGAAGCGTCGAGGGCGGCTTCACCCTGCTCCCTGCGTCCGAAGCCCTGCTCGACGAGGACAGCATCAAGCGTTTCCGCTCGCGTTACCGCGAGACCTTCGGAGCGGCGGCGACCGGCGACCCGCTCTATCAGGCCGTGTCCGAGGGCCGGAGGCTCGCCGGGCTCGACCATTGGCTGCCCTTGTTCGAGGAGCGGCTCGCCACCCTGTTCGACCATCTCGCCGACGACGACCTGGTCGTCCGCGATGCCCATGACGCCGGCGCCGCCGACGCCCGATTCGAGGCAGTCGCCGATTATTACGAGAACCGGAAGCGCGCCCAATCGTCCGATCCGGGTAGCTATCGTCCGCTCGAGCCGCAAAGCCTCTATCTGTCGCGAGACGAGTGGCAGGCGCTGATCGCGGCTCGGCCGCTTCATCTCGCCACCCCGTTTCGCGAGCCGGAGAGCGCGAGCGTGATCGACTTCGCCGTCGACGCCGCCCGCGACTTCGCGCCCGAGCGCTCTCAGACGCTCAACGTCTACGAAGCGGTGATCGACCATGTCGCAGCGCTTCGCCGCGCGAAGAAAAAGGTCGTGCTGGCCAGCTACTCGGTCGGCTCGCGCGAACGGCTCAAGGGGCTGCTCGCCGACCATGGCCTGAAGAAGGTGGTCGAGACCGATGCATGGCAGGCGACGCTCGGCGCTGCCGCCGACGGCTCGGTCGCCCTGACCGTGCTTCCGCTCGATCACGGCTTCACCACCTCAGACCTCGCCCTGCTGACCGAACAGGACATGCTCGGCGATCGGCTGGTGCGTCGGCGCAAGCGG
>JAQGLD010000403.1 GCA_028293055.1 Alphaproteobacteria bacterium | reverse complement strand
CGCCATGCGCGGGAACCACTGGGCGATGTCGAAGATCGTGCCGTTCGGCGTGTCGAGCCACGAGTTGCGCCCGCCCCACACGCCGGGAATGGCATAATGATAGGCGATGCGGAACTTCAGCTTCGTCCCACCGCCCCTAAGCGGCTGATCCAGCCGGAGGTTCATGCGCGTGTCGGAGACGACGAACGGGATCTTCACCCAGGCCTTGCCCCGCAGCACTTCCACCGACGCGATGGCATAGCCGTCGCTATGCTCGCCCCCGCCGCCGCCCTTCCGCCGGCCGCCCGCCGTGTCCGCGCGTGAATCCGGACGATAGATATTCTGGTCGAGCTGCATCCACAGGCTCGGCAGCGCGTCGGGACTGTTGTTGGTGTAATCGACCGTTTCGGTGGCCGTCAGCGTCCTGGCTGTGGCGTCGACCCGCGCGGTGATCGCATAGTCGACCCGGTTCTGCCAGTAACCCGGTCCTGGCGCGCCGTTCGAAGAGCGATAGACGTTCACGCCGTCCGGCAGCGGCTGCGCGGCGAAGGCGGCCTTCGGGTCGAAGTCGGCGGCCCGTACCGGAATCGTGGAAAATGCGAAGGCTGCGCAAGCGGAACGGAGAATCGCCCGCGAAAAATGATGTCTCATCGATGCCCCAGACGGTTGATCGTGCGCGCATCATGACCATTCAGCGGCGCATTGATAGCGGACAAATGTTCGCGAATCCGGATGTCGATCAAGTCCTCAGCATAAGGCCGACTTTGCGCCTTAAGCGCTGAAAGTTGCCGGTCCGTATTCCACAAGGCAGGGTCGTTTAGGGATCGATCGACGCCGACAATACGGGTGGCCCCAGCAGAATCGCGCTTCGAAATGCCCTGAATCGGTTGGCGCATGACCACGGTCGCGAATGAATTCAGCGGACGCGCTCCCGCAAGAACTCCTCCAGCGCGGCATCGAAACGCGCTGGTTGGTCGATAAAGACTGCGTGAGAAGCGTCGGAGATCCGGACGAACGACGCGTTCGGAATCACCTTCGCCTCCTCCTCCTGTTGAGCAAGTTCGCCTGACCGCGCCGACCCAATGATCAGCACCGGGCAGCTCATCCGTTTAAGTGCTGGGGTGCGGTCTATTCCAAAAAGATCGGCAACGAGCATTGCTATTCCGATCGACGGCGGCGTTTTCATCGCAGTCGCGACCATTTGATCGATTGTGCCGGTGGGTTGTGGCTGGCTGACGATATAGCCGAACATCCCTTTCAGGTATTCTTCTTGGTTTGAAGTATAACCTGCGAAACGCGCAAACTGCGCTGCGGCGGCAGCGGGGCGCATTGCAATTCCAGCCGCCCCGTCGGAGACTGCAGCATCGACCAATACGATGCCGGCCAAATCGTCGGTCCCGTAGCGCTCAACGTACGCCGCGATGTCTTGCACCGCCTGGGACCAACCCACGAGTACGCAATGGTGCACGCCCAACGCGGCCAACAATGCGTGAAGGTCCTGTGCACGCTGCTCCGGCGTATTGCCGGCGTTAGTTTTGGTCGAATTACCCTGCGACCGCGGATCGAACGCAATGACACGGCGAGACGCCGCGAAGGTCGCGATCTGCTCGTGCCAGATTTCGGCATCTGCGCTCCAACCCGGGACCAGCACCAACGGAGGACCTGCACCCAGCCCGCTTTCGACCACGTGGAGCGTGACACCGGGCGCCACTCGCAATTCGCGTGCATGCACTGTTGGTGCGGCAAGCGCCACGGCGCCATATCCGATCAAGCCTGCAGTGATTGTTGTACGAAAGAACATTGGGGTTCCTCATCCGTTCGAAACGAGAGCGCTGCGGCTGATCCGCACTGCGGAGTCCATCCTGCTGCTCCGAAGATGAAGGGGATATTGCGCGTGATTGTGCCTCTCGCCTTGCCTTTCGCGCAACCGGACGAGCGACAAGGTAACGCCGTTGGAGACGCATCTGCGTCGTTTCGTACAACTATGCGTCGGACCACGCGCACCCCGCCCGCCCGCACCGCATGAACGGACCTAAAAACCAGATTCCCTCAGGCACATCGGGCGGGCTTCTCACCGCTTCAAGCCGTTGACGGCGATTTCTGCCTTGCCTGAAAGCTGCCGTTGAATCGTCAACCGCGGCATCCGTGTGAACGCGGTCGCCCCCGGCGTCATCCGGACGCCCATGCACGACCCCGCGATCGCCGACCAGCTGGGTGTCTTCCACCCCATGAACAAGCTGGGCGAGTCGCTGACATTGTGCGGGCCGTGCTCTACCTTGAGGACGCGGCCTTCTCCACGGGCGAGATCCTGCACGTCGATGCCGGCCTGATTGCCGGCCGCTGATCCATTCGGGGGAGCGCCACAGGCCCTCGCAGGGCGCCCGCTGCTATGCGCTTCGCTGCGGATCAGCCGCCGTGTCCTCCCAGAGGATCGAGTCGATCAGCCATCGTCCATCCTTAGCGATCATCTGGATCAGCTTGCGGCCGCTTCCGCGGAACTCGACGCCGTCGAGAAATCCGACCTTCGCGTATTCAGACCAGCGGCTGGCGATCGATCCTCCACCGGTGTTGTGGCCGGCGACCTCCCACTCGTGAAACTCCGTGAGCCCGCCACCGGTCAGGAGCGCGATCCTGGGCACGAGGAACGCGTCCAGGGACCAGCTATCTATTCCAGCGAGCGAGACCCGGCGGATCCGAGCGTCTGGAGAAAAAATCTCCCTCAGACGGCGGAAGTCGGGCACCCGCCCGCCGCGATTGTCGAACGCGGAATAGAACTCGAAGACGAGCTCGCCGATGCGTCGGCCGTCGAGATCCATCATTTCCTCCAAAAGGCCAACGAGACTGGCCGCCACGCCCGGGAGCAGTGGCGCTGATGGCAGATCACGCGCCAGTGATCCCGGCGGCAAGGTTCGCCAAGGCTGCCTCAGCGGTCAACAGAACTGTCATGAACGACACAAGGCCGTGGCTCAGCGGTAATCCTGGCCGGGGCCAAGAGTTCGAGGCCAACTCGAGCTTCGCAAAGCCGCCGCTTCGCAGCCTCATCCGCGCTCCGCGCTATTGCGGCTATCGGGAAGATCATCCATCCAGGACCACCAGACGCCGCACGCAGAGGACGAGATCTACCTGATCGCCCGCGGGCATGGCGAACTCCAGGTGGAAGATCGCACCGTTTCCTTCGCGCCGGGGGACATGATCTACGTTCCGGCCGGCATGCCGCGCCGCTTCATCGGCGATCTCGAAGGGCTCGTCACCTGGGTCATCTTCCTGCCAGCACGAAGAGACCATCGACAGTCACGCGATGCCGCCCGGCAGACCCCAGTCCGCTGCGGGCCGGCCATTCCACAGGCGCCGTTTGGCCAAGAAAGAAAGGAGCTGTCGACGAGGCTGCGAAGCGCACCGGCATCGAGAGGTCAAAGCTCTATCTGGTGGGGCGCGGTTGAGCTCAAGGACCTGCTGCAGGACCGAGGGGCTCGCGGTCCCGAGGGCCACCGTGGCACACTCGCGGACGGACCCATCGGCAAGGTCGCCGCCCATGCTCAGACGCTGCCGGCGCGCTCGATGACGAGGATGCGCGCCTCGCCCACCGGCACCGCCTTGTGTTCGTCGCCCTCGCTGGCATGGGCGATGTCGCCGACGTTCAAACGCACGCAGGTCTGCCATCCGGGCCCCGCAGATGCATGTCCACCGCGCCATCGACGACCACGAACACTTCGGGTCCGTCGTTCCTGTGCCAGGCGTAGGGCTGGTCGGTCCAATGCAGGCGCACGCTTGCATCCTCGAGGCGCTCAATGTCGATTGCACCCCACGCGCGCTGCGCGGTATATTCACCGGGCCGATAGACCTGCATGCCACTCTCCCGTCCGTCAGCGGCCGGCCATGCGGGACCGGGCAGCCAATATTCATCGATGACTGTCCAAGACAGGCACGCATATCGCCAGTCCTATGGGACGGTCCAGTGAGGGCAATCACCCCCGCGGTCGTTCGAGCCGCCCGCGCTTACCCTTGAACTACGCCAACGCGCGGTAGCTGTCTTGCGTGTCATGGCGTCGCCTCGTCGCCGTAGGCCGGACGCCCGAACCCGGCCGATCATTATGCGCCGCGGCCTGGCCTCAAGGCATTAGTCTAGGTGCGAGTTTCGCCGAAGAGGGCAAAGCTTCGGCGGCCAGACGGTCGCCAGCATTTCTGGCGTCGGCTATTCCCCTGCAGATGTCGAGCCTTCATGCACAGCAGAATGGGTCGGAGACGGCCGCGCGCGGGGAGGCCCGAGAGCTGACCGTTCAGCCGATCAGCTTGCGCCTACCCGACGCGGTGCGGCTAACCGGGCTGAGTCGATCGACCCTGTACGAGCTCATGCGATCGGGCGATATTGAGCACCTCAAGGTGGGTCGCGCGACGCTCATTCCGTATCGAAGCCTGCAGAGCTTCGTCGAGCAACGATCGAAAGCAGGCACGCGCTCGCCGAAAGAAGCGCAAAGGGGTCCTGAGAGGGATCGTTAATCTATCGCACCGGGAAGGCAACCACGGTTCCATTCGTCTCCTGCGTGGAAACAAGAGGAACGACTGCCCGCGCGGCGAACTCGTCAAGGCCTTCGGTGATCCACCGCGAATAGTGACGCTCGATCATCGCGACGGACGTGTCGTGCAGGGCTGCCACCAGGCGCGTCGGAAGGCCGACCCTGATACCGCGCACGATGGAGCTGTGCCGCAGCGCATAGGGTACGATCCCCTCAATATCGAGGCTGGCCATCACCGCCTTCCACTTCCGCGTCATCTGCGAGGCGCTAATCCACGGACCGCGATAGTCGCGCTCCCATTTCAGCGAATTGACCTGTCGGTAGCGCCAGTGCTGGAGGAGGGTTTCGGTCGCGTCCCGACCGGCCGCTGCCTTCGAGATGGCCGCGGCCACATCGGGCCCGATCGGGATCTTGGTGTAGCTCGTCGCCCGACCCTTGCCTTTCCTCGAGGCCGGGACGAAGAGCCGGCCCTCCGACAGCTGCGCGTCGCGCACGCGCATGCGGGCGACCTGCGAGAAGCGGGCGCCAGTCGCCGCGAGGATCAGGATCATCAGCGCGAAATCGCCATCCTCGTCGATCTGCTGTGCCGTCCTCACGATCGAGCGGACCTGCTCGTCCGACAGGATCTGATTTTCCCGCGCTACAGGTTCCGCCGTATCCCAGTCGACACCTTCCAGCTTGAGGCCAAATTTGATCGTCAAGGGAAGGTCCGAGGGAAGGAATTGGCGGTTTACGCAGAAGCACGCATTCAAAGCGGCTTTGAGGTCGCTGAGAGAGCGCTGCTTCGTCGTGTTCTTCTTGCTCTGAAGGCGAGATTGCCAATTCTTCAGATCGAGTTCGGTAAGCTTCCGAAGCTCGCGTTCTGAGAGTTTCGCATCAGTGAGCACGATGCGCGCCAGCCGATGGGCATCCGATTTCACCGGCCTCCCGGCACGGGCGCTTGCCCGTGCGTCGCGTGACTGGACGTATTTCTCGACGGCTTGGCCAACCGTGATCCTCGGCAATGCGTCCGTCTTTTTGCCCGCCCGGCGCTCCTCTCCCACCTTCTCGCGGGCGAGTCGACATGCCTGTTCGAAGGAGAGAGTCCCATCTTCAACGAAATCGTCCGCAGTACCGAGCGTCTCCTGCCGATAGTGGCGATGACCGGTATACCACCGTACAAGCCAGCGCCCGCCTCGCTTGCCT
Source organism: Alphaproteobacteria bacterium (assembly GCA_028293055.1). Classification (GTDB taxonomy): domain Bacteria; phylum Pseudomonadota; class Alphaproteobacteria; order Sphingomonadales; family Sphingomonadaceae; genus Allosphingosinicella. The sequence continues at coordinate 770 of JAQGLD010000403.1, read as the reverse complement.
TTGCGGTAGCCAAGATGGATGTCCGGATCGAGTGCACGCCAGTGAACTCCGGCTTGCAATTCCGCTCGAGCCTTGCGAGTGGAGATAAGCGCCTCAACGAGAGTCTTTGCCATCCAAAACCATCCAATATTCGTCAAATATGCGGGCTTGGATGATCTAGGATAACGATGGACGCAATTTAGTCAAGACTTTGTTCTAATTGGACATTAGTGGACGTGGGTGGACGCGAATACTTCGATTTGGTGAGCTTTCACGGCGAAAACACGGGTTCGATTCCCGTTGGGGTCACCACATTTGCTCGAAGGCGTAGAATCGCGGATTTTGCCGGTTTCCCCTCTCGCTGGTAGGTCCTGGGCGAGCCTGGGGCTCGACGAGAGGATCCGGACATGAGCCACGCGGGACTGACCATCGAACGGCGCGGGGCGCTGCTGATCCTGACGATTGCCCGGGAGGCTCGGCGCAATGCGCTCGACAGCCGGACCTCGGCGGCGCTGGACGCGGCGATCGAAGCGGGCGAGCGCGACGCGGGTATTTCCGTCATCATCCTCACCGGCGCCGGCGAGCGCGCCTTCTGCTCCGGCATGGACATGAAGGAGGCCGCGGAGGTCGGTCCGGGTTCGGGACTCATCCCGGGCCGCGGCTTTGGTGGGATAACCGAACGGCGCCGAACCAAGCCCCTGATCGCTGCCATAAACGGCGCCGCGGTCGCTGGTGGTTTCGAGATCGCATTGGCCTGCGACATCGTCATCGCGGCCGATCACGCGATCTTC
>JAQGLD010000376.1 GCA_028293055.1 Alphaproteobacteria bacterium | reverse complement strand
ATGGCAAGCCGGTGCCGATTTCCTTCGTGCAGACGGTTACCTGGCTGGCCGGCCGCTGACGGCGGCATCCGGGCGGCCGCCAGCATCAGGCACCCGACGCAAGCGGCTGCCACGCTGGCGAGCAGCACCGCGCCCGCCGCCGCATCCTTGGCGTGCCCGACCTCCGGATGCTGCTCGGGATGGAGCTGGTCGAGCGCATATTCCAGCGCAGCATTGGTGCATTCGAGCGCGAGCACCAGGCCGATCGACAGCGTCAGCAGCGCCCACCAGATCGGGGCAGGGCGCAGCAAGGCCGCGGTACCGATCGCCGCGATGGCGAGCCGGCATTGAGACCGGAAACTGTCTTCCCGCCTCGCGACGATGCGGATTCCGGCGACTGCATAGCCGAGACGCAGCCGGAACGGCTGGTTCTTGGCCCCCGCAGGGTCGGCTCCGGCTTCATCGTCGGGAACGCATTCCATCGTGAGACGCTAGCGGCTGGCGCGGCCAAAAGCCGGTCTCGATTTGGAGCGTTTCGAGTGCAGATTTCATCAAGGCGGATTCGACTCCTCCGACTTCGCCATGTTAGCAATGCGCCACCGCCGGCGCCCAGCCTCGAGCATGCCGGCGGCTGAGAGACCGAGCGCTCCCGCTTGCGTGCCGGACCCTGAAACATGGAACCTCCCCACCAGCGCCGGAACGAAGAGCGGCTCCGGCCCGCCGGGCCGTGAGCGGTGCGCCGGGGGCTGGGGTTCAAGGATCGCATGAGTCGAGGCAAGCGCTGGACGCAGCTGCATTGAGGAAAGGAATTCCATGTCCGCACAGGCCGAATTCTACAGCGCGCGCGCAGCCGAGGCCCGGGCCGACGCCGATGCCGCCAAGCTGGACAATGTCCGCGACCGCTGCCTGCGCGCCGCCGCAGCCTGGGAAGCGATGGCGGCCCGAGCCCATCGCAGCGACTCGATGCGCGCCAACCAGGCTGCGGAAAAGGCCTTGCACGTTCTCGCCGACGGGTAGAGCGCGTTCAAGCCGAATGGAATCATTCGGCGACTCGGAACGAGCGGGAAACAAAGGAAAACCAAGCCCGATCCAGGCTCGGTTGAACCTGGATCGGGTCTGAGGCCCGCCCGCCTGGCGGGGACGAATTCCTGTCCCGACTGGCAGAAGGCGCGCCGCGTCGCTAGATAGGCGTCAGTGTCCACCAGCGCAGTCTCCGCGACGGCCCCCGTTCAGCGGGGCGCAGAAAAAAGCTGGAAGCCGTTCAGGCTTCGCCAGCAGCCTTTCTTCGAGGACAAGAATCGCGCCTTCTGGATCCTGCAATCCTGCGGCTGGGCCGGCTATTTCATTCTCCGCACCCTGTCCGGTATCGCCAACCAGATGGGGTGGAGCTTCGTTCTCCACACCGCTTTGCTCACCGCGACCGGCTACTCGATCACATTGCTCATGGGGGCGGTGTTCCGCCGGCTGATCCGGGTCCGTCCCCTGGTCACCTGGGTGACCTCGATCGCTTTGGTCGTGCTCGCCGCGGCAATCTTCTCGGCGATCGAGACGTGGAGCTTCGCGACGTTCATCAGCCCGGGGAGCACGCCCGAGGGTATCCAGTTCCTCGGCGCGATCCTGCTGACATTCTCTCTGCTCGTCGCCTGGTCGGCGCTCTATTACAGCATCAATTACTATCTGCTGCTCGAGGAGCAGAGCGACCGGCTGCTGTTCCTCGAGAATACGGCGAGCAGCGCGACGCTGGCGATGCTTCGCTACCAGCTCAATCCGCACTTCCTCTTCAATACGTTGAACTCGATCTCCACATTGGTGCTGTTGAAGCAGACCGACCAGGCCAATGCGATGCTGAGCCGGCTGTCCTCCTTTCTGCGCTACACTTTGGTCAACGAGCCGACCGCGCAGGTGACCGTCGCTCAGGAAGTGGAGACGCTGAAACTGTATCTGGAGATCGAGAAGATGCGCTTCGAGGAGCGGCTCCGGCCGAGCTTCGAGATCGATCCCGCGGCCTCGCGGGCGCGGCTGCCTTCGCTACTCCTCCAGCCGCTGGTCGAGTATGCGATCAAATATGCGGTGACTCCGCAGGAAGAGGGGGCGGACATAGCGGTCACCGCGCAGCGCTTCGGCGACCGCATCCGCTTCGTCGTCGCCGACACCGGACCAGGGGCGGAGGACCATTGGGTGCGGGCGCAGGAGTCGACCGGAGTCGGTTTGGCCAATATTCGCGACCGTCTGTCGCAAGCCTATGGCGCCGACCACCGTTTCGAGACTGAATCCGATGCGACAGGGGGCTTCAGAGTAACCATCGAAATACCCTTCCAGCTTGAAGTTCCCGAGGAGCCCAAATGAGTATCCGTACCATCCTGGTCGACGACGAGCCGCTTGCCATCCAGGGCCTGAGGCTTCGCCTCGCCAAGCATGAGGATGTCGAGATCATCGAGACCTGCTCGAACGGCCGCGAGGCGATAAGGGCGATCAAGACCAACAAGCCCGATCTCGTCTTCCTCGACATCCAGATGCCCGGCTTCGACGGCTTTTCGGTCGTCCAGGGGCTGATGGAGGTCGAGCCGCCCTTGTTCGTATTCGTCACTGCTTATTCGGACCATGCGCTGCGCGCCTTCGAGGCCGATGCGGTCGATTATCTGATGAAGCCGGTCGACGAGGATCGGCTCGCCGACACGCTCGAGCGGGTCCGCCAGCGCCTCGCCGAGAAGCGCGGTGCCGAGGAAGCCGGCAAGCTCAAGGAAGTGCTCGCCGAGGTCGCGCCGGATTCGATGGAGACTCTCGACAATGCGGACGAGGGCCACGCCTCCAACCGCTACGAGAAATTGATCAACATCAAGGACCGCGGCCAGATCTTCCGGGTCGATGTCGACAGCATCGAGAAGATCGACGCCGCCGGCGATTACATGTGCATCTACACCGGCGACAACACCCTGATCCTGCGTGAGACGATGAAGGATCTCGAGAAGCGCCTCGATCCCCGCCGGTTCCAGCGAGTCCATCGCTCCTGCATCGTCAATCTCGACCAGGTCCGCCAGGTCAAGCCGCACACCAACGGCGAATGCTTCCTGGTGCTGGAGAGCGGAAGCCAGGTGAAGGTTTCGAGAAGCTATC
>JAQGLD010000370.1 GCA_028293055.1 Alphaproteobacteria bacterium | reverse complement strand
GAACGCCCGATCGGGCGCAGCTGAAATCGGGATTTCCATCCGGCTCCCCCCGGTGCCGCGAGCCATGAACGTCACGAGCCGTCAAAGGCGAGCATCGCCCCGTTCCGCGGCCGAGTCAAAACAAGTTCCGGAAATGCAATATCGAACTCGAACAGGACCCAGGTTTCCGACCCTTCGGCTCGCGTGAACTGTTGGTCTTCGGACGTTCGCCGACCGCCCGCATTCGGTAGCGCAAGCTTTTGCGGGAATGACGAACAAAAAAGGGAATGCGTGAATGCCGTAGCCTGGACTGCGGGAGGCGGATGGCCCGACCGCCCCTACCCCGCCGGATTCATCCGTCCGCCCGGGTCGGTGGTGACGACCGCGTCCTCGATCATCTCCTCCTCGCTCGGCGGGGGGATCGACATCCGGCTCTTGCGCCAGCCGCCATGGAGATAGAATCCGATCGCCATCGCCATGTTGGCGAGCGAGCTGACCGGGAAGCTCAGCCACAGGGCATCGGCGCCGAACCAGGGCGTGAGCGCGAAGATGGAGCCGAACCGGACCGGGAACAGGCCGATGGTCAGGATGACCAGGGGGCCGATCACCGCACCGTTGGCGCGGACGGTGCCGAACAGCACCATAGTCACTCCGAACAGGACGAAGCTCCAGGTGGCGAGCAGCTGGATGTGCCTGGCGATCGGCAGCGCCGGGCTGTGGCCGCCGAGGAACAAGGCGAGCGCCGGCCGGTCGGCGATGGCGAGCAGGATGACGAGCAGGCCGGTGATGACGAGGTTGTAGATGATCCCCGATCGGGCGATCGTGCTGACCCGTTCCCAGCGGCCGGCGCCGATATTCTGCGCGGCCATCGCGCTCGCTGCAGCGCCGAGCGCCATCGCCGGCATCTGGATATAGGTCCACAGCTGCAGCGCCACTCCGAAAGCCGCCGTGGTGTCGACCCCCTGGCGGTTGACCAGGCCCATCGTCGCCAGGCCAGACGCCGAGATGACGATCATCTGCAGCCCCATCGGGAGGCCCTTGCGGATGATCGTCTTGAGCAAGGCCGGATCTGGCCGCAGGTAAGCGAGCTCGTGACCCTTGAGCCGAAGCGGCAGGTCGCGGATGTAGATATAGGTGACCAGGCCGACCAGCCCGACATAATTGGCGATCACGGTGGCGGTGGCCGAGCCGGCGATGCCGAGCGCCGGCGCCGGACCGAGGCCGAGGATGAAAACCGGATTGAGGCCGCTGTCGAGCACCACCGCGAGCAGCATGAACCAGAGTGGCGTCAAGGCGTCGCCGCTGCCGCGCAGGCCCATCATCAGCACGATCAGGATCAGGATCCCGGGCATGGCGACGAAGATCACCCGCAGATAAGCGAGCGCGAGCGGCGCCGAAGCCGCCGGAGTCCCGAGCAGGTGAAGCAGGGCCGGCGCCGAGAGCCAGCCGATCAATGCGACCGCGACCGCGAAGGGCAGGAAACCGCCGATCGCGGTGCCGATCACCCGCCGAGCGCCATCTATGTCGCGGGCCCCGTAGGCTTGCCCGATCAGCACCGTCGCCGCCATTCCGAAGCCGAAGACGAACGACATCAACAGGAACATGACGAGATTGGCGTTGGAGGTCGCCGCGAGCGCGCCCTCGCCGAGGAAGCGGCCGACCCAGATCGCGTTGATCGAGCCGTTGAGCGACTGGACGATCGACGAAACCAGGGTCGGCACTGCGAAGGCGAGCAGGGTCCTGCCGATCGGACCGCTGGTCAAATCGCGCTGGCCGGGCCGGCTGGCCATCAGCCGAGCCTCGCTAACGCAGCGCGGTAACGCTCCGCGTCCGAGCTCTTCTCGTCATGGTCGGATCGCGCCTTGTCCACTGCCTCGGGCTTGGCGCGCTCGACGAAGCTCGGGTTGGACAGTCGGCCTAGAAGGGAATCGCGTTCCTTCTCAGCGGCTTCCGCGGCTTTGGTGAGACGATTTCTCTCGGCCTTGAGGTCGATCACGCCTTCGAGCGGAAGCACATAGCTGGCCTCGTCGACCAGGATCTGCGCTGCGCCGCCGTGTGGGGCCGCCGCGAAGCTGATCGGATCGACCCGCGCAAGCCGGGCGATCGCGGCGCGATGGGCATTGAGCCGGTCGCGCGTCTCGTCGCCGGCGTCGCGAACGTGGAGCGGCAGGCGAGCGCCGGGCGGGACGTTGAGCTCCGAGCGCGCCGCGCGGATGCCGCTGACCAGCCGGATTAGCCAGTCGATCTCGGGCCCGGCCTTGGGATCGAGCGCGCGCGCGTCCGGGATCGGCCAGCGCGCCAGGATCAGGGGATAAGGCCGTTCGCCGAGCGCGTTCCACAATTCCTCGGTGACGAAGGGCATGAACGGGTGGAGCATGACGAGGATCTGGTCGAGCACCCAGCCCGCCACCGCCTGCGTCTCGTCGGCGGCCTGACTCCCCTCCCCTTGATGGGGAGGGGTTGGGGGCGGGGTGGACTCGGAAAATCGCTCAGTGCCTGCGGAGGCTCCACCCCCACCCCGGCCCTCCCCCATCAAGGGGGAGGGTGGTGAGAGGATAGGCTTGATCAGCTCGAGATACCAGTCGCAGAACGTAGCCCACACGAATTGGTAGACGGTGTTCGCGCTCTCGTCGAAGCGCAGCTCGGCGAGCGCGAGGTCGAGCGCCTGGACGGTCTTCACTGTCTCGCCGACGATCCAGCGATTGACTGTCAGCTTCGCCTCGGGCGCCTCGATATGAGCCGACGCTCCGATGCCGTTGGCCTGGCAGAAGCGCGCTGCGTTCCACAATTTGGTCGCGAAGTTGCGATAGCCCTCGACCCGCTTCTCATCGAGCTTGATGTCGCGGCCCTGGCTCTCCATCGCCGCCATGGTGAAGCGCAGCGCATCGGCGCCGTAGCGATCGATTAGGCCGAGCGGATCGACCGTATTGCCCTTCGACTTGGACATCTTCTGGCCCTTGGAATCG
>JAQGLD010000328.1 GCA_028293055.1 Alphaproteobacteria bacterium | reverse complement strand
GAAGATGGACCTGATGGCGGCGCTCAAGGTCGACACCCTTCCGACCACTATCCTCTATGGCGCGGACGGCAAGGAAATCTGGCGGATGAGCGGGATCGAGGACTGGCAGAGCGAGGATGCCGCCAAGCTGATCGCGGAGGCGAAATAGCCTAATCCCGCAGCAATTCGTTGATGCTGGTCTTCGAGCGGGTCCTGGCATCGACCCGCTTCACGATCACGGCACAGGCGAGCGATGGCCCTGTGCCGTCGCGCGGCGGCAGCGTGCCGGGGACCACGACCGAATAAGCCGGGACCCGGCCTATGTGGATCTCGCCGCTGTCGCGATCGACGATCTTGGTCGATGCGCCGAGGAACACGCCCATCGAAAGCACCGCGCCTCGCTCGATGATCACGCCTTCGGCGACTTCGGAGCGGGCGCCGATGAAGCAATCGTCCTCGATGATCACCGGCCCGGCCTGGAGCGGCTCGAGCACTCCGCCGATCCCGGTTCCCCCGGAAATATGGACGTTGCGGCCGATCTGCGCGCAGCTTCCCACCGTCGCCCAGGTGTCGACCATCGTGCCTTCGCCGACGAAGGCGCCGATATTGACGAAGCTCGGCATCAGCACCGCGCCCTTGCCGATGAAGGCGCCGCGGCGGACGATCGCGCCCGGCACGGCCCGGAAGCCGGCTTCGGAAAAGTCGCCTTCGCTCATGTCGAGGAATTTGGACGGCACCTTGTCCCACCAGGTGGCGCCGCCCGGGCCTCCGGGGATGGCTTCCATCGGGTTGAGCCGGAAGGAGAGCAGGACTGCCTTCTTGAGCCACTGATTGACCGTCCAGCCGTCCGGGCCCTTCTCGGCCACGCGCGCGCGGCCAGAATCAAGCAGGCCGATCGCCTGGTCGACGGCATTCCGAGTGTCGCCGCTGGTCGAGGCGCCGATCGAATCGCGATCCTCCCAGGCGGCTTCGATGATCGTCTGCAGAGCCGCGCTCATGGATTTTCCACTCCGATAATCTGGTTCAGCCATTCGCCGATATCGCCGATGCGATAGTCGATAAAGCTCGGATCCGAATCATGGCTTGCCTGGTCGGATCCATTGTCGATCCACACCGTGGTCATGCCGAGCGCCTTGGCCGGGCGCAGGTTGCGGGCCATGTCCTCGACGAACAGGGCTCGCTCCGGCGCGATCGCGTGAAGCTCGCACATCGCCTGATAGGCGCGGGGATCCGGCTTGGGCACATAGCCCATCGCATGGATATCGTGCAGGCCGTCGAACGCATTGGCCATTCCGAGCCGATGGAGCACCCGCCGAGCATAATTTTCGTCGCCGTTGGTGAAGACGAACTTGCGCCCGGGCAGGCGATCGAGCGCGGCGACTGTCGCCGGATCGGCCGAGATCCGGGCCAGATCGATATCGTGGACGAAATCGAGGAAGTGCTTCGGATCGACTCCATGCATCTTCATCAGCCCGGCGAGGGTGGTACCGTGGTCGCGGAAGAAGTCCTTCTGCACCCGCCGCGCCTCTGTCGAATCGCAGCCGAGCAGCCGGCTGATATAGGCGCCCATCCGCTCGTCGATCAGCGCGAACAAGTCCGCCGAAGCCGGGTAGAGGCTGTTGTCGAGATCGAAGATCCAGCAGTCGATATGGGCCAGAGCGGGAAGCATCGCCGCCCCCTAGAGCGCCCGAGCCAAAAGCGGAAGGCGCGGGTCAGGTCAGGCGCAGGGCGTTCACGCCGAGCACGAATGCGGTAACCAGGAAGAGCAGCCCGACGCAGATCCCGATCGTCCGGACCGGAGCGGCGCGGTGGAAACGCTCGCCGAGATAGGCGGCGGGGATCGACGAGGCGATCGTGCCCGCCGCGGCTCCGGCGGCGGCGAGCAAAGGCGCATTGAATTGCGCCGCCAGGGCCGCCGTGACGAACTGGCTCTTGTCGGCGAATCCGAACACGAAGACGCAGAAAGCCGCAGTGGCGATCGGGCCCTGTCGCCACGCCTCGCCCTTCGGCTTGGGCCGGCGGCCGAGCAGCCCTTCGACTCCCGCGAAGACGAAGGCGATCGCAAGCAGCAGGCTGGTGGCCCGAGGCGTGATCATCGGGTGGATCAGCCCGCCGCCTATGCCCGCGATCAGGCTGTTGGCCAGTGCGGCGACCGCTGCGCCGAGCAGGATCGCTCGTGGGCGCCGGTAGCGCGCGGCGAGATCGGCGACGAGCCACTGGCTCTTGTCGCCCCACTGGCCGAGCGCTGCGGCGATGAAGCTGGTTAAAAGCGCCTCCAACTCAGGGTCCAGGCCCTAGCAGCAGAAGCGGACCGAGACCGAGGCCAACATCGCCTGGCTCGCATCCTCGTCGACCCGCTCGCAGCCGATCGCATCCTGCAGCCGGGTCAGATAGAGCCAGGCCTGGCCCCGGCCATCCTCGCCGATCGACTGCTCGAGCGCCTCGGCGAGCCGGACCACCGGAGTCAGCCCGTAGGCCGCTGCCAGCATCCGGATCGAGTCGACCCGCGCCACGAAATCCCGCTCGGAGCCGCGGCGGTCCAGCGCGCGCAGGCATTCGAGCCGCTCGCTGAGGTCCGCACGCACCAGCATCATCGAATCCGTCTCTGGTCGCATGTCGCATCTCCCCGTTCGCTCATGGCGAGGATGCGCCAACAGGGTTACCGCTTCGTTAATCCCGGTCGACCTTGACAGAAGAGATGCATCGGGGCAGGGGGACCGGCGCATATGAGCGGCGGGGACGCCGCTTTTATTTTTCGTCCACCATTGTTCAAAAGAGGCTGTCATGGCCAAGCCGACAACCGTCAAGATCAAGCTCGTCAGCACTGCCGACACCGGCTTCTTCTACGTCACCAAGAAGAATCCGCGGAACATCACCGAGAAGATGACTTTCCGCAAATACGACCCGCGCGTGCGCAAGCATGTCGAGTTCAAGGAAGCCAAGATCAAGTGACGCGCGGCGGCTCTGCCGCCATGCGTCATCCCGGGGCTGATCCGGGATCCAGCTTTTCCTCGGGCTAGGGGTCCGGATTCCCGCTTTCGCGGGAATGACGATAAGGGAAGTCCTCCTCCTCATTCTCTTGCGCCGGTGTCGCCTCGGGTGACTCCGGCGTTTCGACGTCAGGCATGTGCCGGCTCGTCTCCTCGGAAGGATCGGCCGGCCTCACAGCGCTCTCGGCAGCCAGCGATGTTTCGGCCG
>JAQGLD010000317.1 GCA_028293055.1 Alphaproteobacteria bacterium | reverse complement strand
AATGTAAGTGCCACCGAAGAAGCTTCGCCCAACGCCCGCGCCGGAGGCGCGGAGATTGTCGGCACCGGCGCTCGAGGGATCCATGGGCCCGCCGATACCCGCACGGCCTCTCTGCGCCTCCCAGCGGCTGCTGCGCAGCCGGTTCCGCCTTGCGGCATGCCCCCGGCAATGCCGCGCGGCTACACTCTCTGCGCGAATAAATATCGCAGGTCCGATCGCCGCGGGTCGTCTCTCGAACCGCTGGCCGAACCCCGCCGGGGTGGTACAAGGTCGCAAACGAGAGCGAAGGGGGCCTTCATGGGGCGATGGATGCTGGCGATCATGGCGGCTGCGGCGCCCTTGCTCGCGACGGCGGCGGCGCCGCCCAGCGAGGCGTATCGCGACCCCGATCTGCCCGTCGACGCGCGGGTCGCCGATCTGGTCTCGCGCATGACCCTCGACGAGAAGATCGAGGCGCTGAGCACCAATTCGGCGGTGCCGCGGCTCGGCGTGCCGAGCTTCGGATCGTCCGAAGGCATTCACGGCGTGGTCCAGCGCGGCGACGAGAAACGCGGCCGTGCCGCGATCCCGACCACCCAATTCCCGCAGCCGCCCGGCATGGGGGAGAGCTGGGACCCCGAACTTGTCCGCCAGGCCGGCTGGGTCGAGGGCCATGAGGCGCGCTGGATCAGCCAGACCCCATCTTATGGCCGGCAGCTGCTGATGCTGTGGGGGCCGCAGGCCGATCTCGCCCGCGATCCGCGCTGGGGCCGCGGCGAGGAGGTCTATGGCGAGGACCCGTTCTTCAACGGCACCATGGCGACTGCGTTCGCCAGGGGCCTGCAGGGCGACGATCCGAAATATTGGCAGGCGGCGCCCTTGCTCAAGCATTTCCTGGCGAACAGCAACGAGAATGGCCGATCGGGCTCGAGCTCGAACTTCGACGAAAGGCTGTTCCACGAATATTATGCCGTGCCATTCCGAATGGCCTTCGAGGATGCGGGGGCGAGCGGCGTGATGGCCTCCTACAATGGCTGGAACGGAGTGCCGATGTCGGTCAATCCGGTGCTGCGCCGGTTCGTCATCGGCCGATGGGGCGTCGACCTCGTGTCGAGCGACGGCGGCGCAGTCACCAACCTCGTCAAATATCATCATGCCTTCCCGACCCAGAAGGAAGCGGTGGCGGCGACGCTCAAGGCCGGGATCAACCAGTATCTCGATACCTACAAGGACGCGTTGCGGGAGGCGTTGCACGATGGCTTGGTCGCCGAGGCCGATATCGACGAGGCGCTGCGCCGCAAGTTCCGGGTGACGATCCGCCTCGGCCTGCTCGATCCGCCCGCGCGCGTGCCCTATGCAAAGGTCGCCGGCGGCACTCCGCCCTGGGACGGGGCGCAAGACCAGGCGATCTCGCGCCGGATGGCGGTCGAGAGCGTGGTGCTGCTCAAGAGCAGCCTCGGCGCGCTGCCGCTGGACAGGAGCCGGATCCGGTCGATCGCGGTGATCGGTCCGCTCGCCGACAGCGTCCACTGGGATTGGTATGGCGGCTATCCGCCGCACGCGGTGACTCCGCTTGCCGGGATCCGGGCGGCGGCCGGGCCTGGCGTCGCGGTGGCTTATGCCGCCGACAACAAGGAAGGCGCGGCGGAACGCGCCGCCAGGGGCGCGGACGTGGCCATCGTCGTCGTCGGCAACGACCCGACCTGCGGACCCGACATGGCCCATGACTGGACCGACAACGGCACCAAGCCCTGCGCCGATCCGGGCGACGGCCGCGAGGGCCGCGACCGCGAGACGCTCGCGCTCGCCCAGGAAGGCCTGGTCCGGCAGGTTCTCGCCGCCAATCCGCGCACGATCATGGTTCTGGTGTCGAGCTTTCCCTACACGATCGGCTGGTCGCAGGCGCACGTGCCGGCGATCCTCCACATGGCGCACAGCTCGCAGGACGAAGGCTGGGCGATCGCTTTGGCCCTGTTCGGCGACTATAATCCCGGCGGCCACACGGTCGTGACCTGGCCCGCCTCGATCGACCAGCTGCCGCCGATGATGGACTATGACATCCGCCACGGCCGCACCTACATGTATTTCAGGGGCACCCCGCTCTACCCGTTCGGCCACGGCCTCAGTTACACCAGCTTCCGCTTCGCCCGGCTGCGCACGAGCGGCCCGATCCTGGCGCGCGGCGGGCAGATGAAGGTGGCGCTCGATGTCACCAACACCGGCAAGGTCGCAGGCGACGCCGTCGCCCAGCTCTATGTCCGCCATCTCGGATCCAGGGTGGAGCGCCCGCCGCTCAAGCTCGCCGGCTTTCAGCGGGTGCGGGTCGAGCCGGGAGCGACGAGGACGGTGACGATGGTGCTGAAGGCGGAGCAGCTCGCTTATTGGGATTCCGGCCGCCAGGCCTTCGTCGTCGAGCGCGAGCCGGTGCGGCTGATGGCCGGCGATTCCTCCGCCCACCTGCCGCTCGCCGCCACATTGGCGGTGCGATAGAGGAGCCTCGAGTCTGTCCTGGCCTGATTGAACCGCGTGTTCCCCGGCGAAGGCCGGGGTCCAGCTGCGCCGCCTGCAAACTGGGTCCCGGCCTTCGCCGGGAAACGACTCGCCCCGCTCAAATGAAGATATTCACCTGC
>JAQGLD010000298.1 GCA_028293055.1 Alphaproteobacteria bacterium | reverse complement strand
GGCGGGATCTTCTCCAACTGGGTCAACGACAAGCTCAAGCCCGGCGACGCGATCGACGTCATGCCGCCGCACGGCAGCTTCACCTGGGAATTCGTGCCCGGCGCGGCCAACCATTATGTCGCATTCGCCGGCGGTTCCGGAATCACTCCGGTGATCTCCTTGCTCAGCACCGCGCTGATCGAGGAGCCGGAGAGCCGCTTCACCTTGTTCTACGGCAATCGCGACAGCCAGTCGGTGATCTTCCTCGAAGCGCTGGCGCGGCTGAAAAACCGATTCATGGATCGGCTGGAGGTCCATCATTTCCTTGCCGAGGAATCGGAGGATATCGAATTGTTCAACGGGATGCTCGACCGCTCGAAATGTGGCGAGGTACTCGAGCAGCTGATCGAGCCGGCCGGGGTCGCAGCCTTCTTCATCTGCGGGCCGGGGCCGATGATGGATGCCGCCGAGGCCGCGCTTGCCGACGCCGGAGTTGGCAAGGACCGGATCCATCTCGAACGCTTCACAGCGGACCGGCCCTCCGCCGCGCTCGTAGCGGAAATGGAGGCGCTGCAGAGCCGGGCGCAGGGCCTGACGATGCTGGTCACGCTCGATGGGCGCAAGCGGCGGGTGCCGTTCGATTCCGGCGCGGGCAATATTCTCGACAGCGCCCGGCTCGCCGGGCTCCCTGCGCCGTTCGCCTGCAAGGCCGGAGTCTGCGCGACCTGCCGGGCCAGGATCGTCTCGGGCGCTGCGGAGATGGCGGCGCGCTACGGCCTTACCGACGAGGAGGTCGCGGCGGGCTATATCCTGACCTGCCAGTCGGTCCCGATCGGCGAGGGACTCGAGGTCGACTACGACGCCTGAGGGGGTTAGCGTCGCCCGCTTCGGGAGCCGCCGCGATAGCCGGTCGTATAGCTCCCGCCGTTCGCCACCTGCTCGTGGTAGGAGATGACCGCGCGGACCGCATTCTGCATCGCCTGCATGCGCTGGTTGAGCGGCGCCGATGTGCGGCGGATCATCACCGCCAGCGCGTAGGAATGGCCGTCCGGTGCGGTGATCACGCCGATATCGTTATAACCGGCCTGGACGCTGCCAAGGACCTGGCCGGTGCCGGTCTTGTGCGACAGGCGCCAACCCGGCTGAAGGCCGCCCTTGAGCCGAAGCTTTCCGGTCTTGGTGTTCGACATGATCGACAGCAGGCGCTGGGTCGATTCCGGCGAGAGCAGCTCGCCGCGCTTCAGCCGCGACAGCGCCTCGACGATTCCGTTCGGAGTCGCGCCATCCATCGGGTTGGCGATGTAGCGCTCGAATGCCGCCTGGCGCACCGAATGCGGCAGCCGGTCACGCGCGGCGTAGAAGCCGCCGCCGCCGGCATAGGATTGCTTCCACTGGATCCCGGCGATCGCGCTTTGCAGCATCCGCTCGCCGGGGCCGAAGCGAATTCCGCTTATCCCCTTGGCACGGAGGAAGGCGCGGACGGCATCGGGGCCGCCGATGCGCCACAGCACCGCGTCGTTGCACGTGTTGTCGCTCTGGGTCAGCGCCCGGAACATCAGCTCGCCGACATTGGACGTGTAGCCGCTGGCGCCGATCTGGGCTGCGATCGGCTGGTGAAACAGGGTGATGTCGCTCCTGAACAGGGTGACCGGCCGGGTCAGGCTGAGCTGACCGCGGTCGACCTTGTCCAGCGCGGTCAGCGCCACCCAGAATTTGCTGACGCTCTGCTGCGGGAAGAAGGTGTCGCCGTCATAGGCGGTGTGCCAGCCGCTTTCGACATCCTGGACAGCGATGCCGATATCGCCGTTGAACGATTCGGCGATCCTGCGCAGCTGCGCCTCGAGCGCGCGATGGGCATATTGTTCGGGCGGATTGTAGCTGTGCGGCAGGGCTTCATAGACATTCTGCGCGAAGCTGAGCGAAGGCGCCCGCCGCGGGGTGATCGCTCCGGCGTCGGCGACCGCGAAGCCGACGGAGAAAAGGGCCGGCATCAGCGCCAGCCTCGCAATATTGGACAGCACGACATTCCTCCACGAACGCTCTACGCCGGCGCGCTCACCGCCGTCCCCCACCGGGCAGCGCGCCGAATTCACCATTCGCGTTCACTATAAGACTCGGATAGTTTCAGTCCGCTTAAGCCATTGGCAGGAACGATGAAGCGTTCTTGGGTTGCGGCGGATTTGCGATCGATATTCGCAACATGAGGAGGGATATGGCCGGGCGGGCGGCGGTCATCGCGAGAGTGCGTTCGGTGGGCCTGGCGCTGCCGGGATGGGCCTTGCGCCAGCTCGTCGATTTCGCCTTGCCGCCGCGCTGCCCGGGCTGCGGCCTGATCGTCTCACAGCCGCACAGCTTCTGTCTCGAGTGCTGGCAGAGCCTTGTCTGGCTCGGCGAGCCCTGCTGTGCGCGGTGCGGCCTGCCGTTCGAATATGGGAACCCGGCCGACACGGTCGAATGCGGAGCCTGTCTCGCCGATCCGCCGCGTTTCGAGCGTCTGCGCGCGGCGGTGGCCTATGGCGAGGTCGCCCGCAAGGTGGCGCTCAAGCTCAAATATGGCGGCCGGCCTGGAGTCGCCGAGACCCTCGCCCGATTCATGGCCCGCCACCTCCCCGGCGTCGGCGACGGCACGGAGTCCATCCTGCTCGTGCCGGTCCCGTTGCATCGCTGGCGAATCTGGAAGCGGGGCTACAATCAGGCGGCGCTGATCGCGATCGCGCTTTCGCGTCGCTCCGGCATCGCAGTCGACGTGGATCTGCTTCGCCGCACCCGCCAGACCCCGCCGCTGCGCGGAATGAGCCGGCGCGAGCGCTGGCTCGCGGTGCGCGGGGCTTTCGCGGTTCGCGGCGGTGGCAGGCCGGCGCTCGCCGGAAAAACGGTCATCCTCGTCGACGACGTCTATACCAGCGGCGCGACCGTCGACGCCTGCGCGCGGGCGCTCAAGCGGGCCGGGGCCGCCGAAGTCCGGGTGATCTGCTGGGCAAGAGTGGTCGCCGGTGCAGAGCAGGGCGCTATTGTGCGGCGCGGCGCGACGCCATAGGTCGGCCCGATGGCAGAGCGCGCGACATTGCTGGAGGAGGATGCGGCGGCGCTGCTCGCCGGCGCTCGCCGGGTAACGCTCAAGATCGGGTCGTCGCTGCTGATCGATCCGGACGGATCGGATGTCCGCCGTGACTGGCTCGCCAGCGTCGGCGACGACATTGCGGCGCTCCGCGGGCAGGGCAGGCAGGTATTGGTCGTGTCTTCCGGAGCGGTTGCGCTCGGGCGCCGCCATCTCGGGCTGCGCGCCTCGCCGCGCCTCGATCACAAGCAGGCCGCGGCCGCGGCGGGCCAGGCCTTGCTGATGCAGGCCTGGGAGCGGGCGCTCTCGCCCCACCGAGTGCCGACCGCTCAGCTGCTGCTCACCATCGACGATAGCGAGCAGCGCCGGCGCTGGCTCAATGCCCGAGCGACGCTCGAGGTGCTGCTCGCCCAGGGCGCGCTTCCGGTGATCAACGAGAATGACAGCGTCGCCACCGAGGAGCTTCGCTACGGCGACAATGATCGGCTGTCGGCGCGTTGCGCCCAGATGATCCAGAGCGACCTGCTCATTCTGCTCTCGGATGTGGACGGACTCTATAGCGCCGATCCCCGCCGCGATCCTGCGGCGCGCCACATTCCCTATGTCAGCGACATCGTCTCGGTCGAGGGATTCGCGGCAGGGGCGACGGCTTCGGGCGTCGGCACTGGCGGGATGCGGACCAAGCTCGCCGCGGCTTCGATCGCCCAGGCGTTCGGCTGCGCCACGATCATCGCCCGCGGTCACGATCCCAATCCGATTTCGCGACTTTCGAGCGGAGCCCAGGCGACGGTGGTCGCCGCGCGAGGATCGCCGGCGGGAGCCTATAAGCAGTGGATCGCGGCCTCCCTTGCCCCGGCCGGTACCTTGTCCATCGATGCCGGAGCGGTGAAGGCGCTTTCGGCCGGCAAGAGCCTGCTTCCCGCCGGTGCGAGGCAGATCGAGGGGCGTTTCCACCGTGGCGCCTGCCTCTCGGTGGTCGACCCCGCCGGCCGCGAGGTCGCTCGCGGCATCACCTCCTATGCCTCGGACGAGATCAGGACGATCCTCGGCTGCGGCAGCGACCGTATCGAGGAGAAGCTCGGCTTTCGTGGGCCGGACGAACTCATCCACCGCAACGATCTGGTGTTGCTGTGACGATCAGGACTGAAATGGAGGCGATGGGCCGGGCGGCGCGCGAGGCTGCGCATGCCCTGCGCAACAGCTCCGCCGAAACTCGAACCGCGGCGATCGCCGCGATGGCCCGCCAGATCCGAGCCCACGCGCCCGAGATCCTCGCTGCGAACGCGCTGGACCTCGCTGGCGCGACCGGCCTCGTCGATCGTCTTCGCCTCGATACAGGAAGAATCGAGGCAATGGCCCGCTCGATCGACGAGGTGGCCTTGCTTCCCGACCCGGTCGGCGCCGAAATGGACCGCTGGACCCGCCCGAACGGTCTCGAAATCGCGCGGGTGCGCACTCCGATCGGGGTGATCGGGATGATCTACGAAAGCCGGCCCAACGTCACCGCGGACGCCGCTGCGATCTGCGTTCGCTCGGGCAATGCCGTGATCCTGCGCTCCGGCTCGGAGGCTCTGAACAGCTCGACCGCGATCCACGAGGCGGTCGCTGCCGGGCTGGAGGAAGCCGGGCTGCCGCACGATACCGTCCAGCTGGTCCCGGTCGAGGATCGCGAGGCGGTCGGCCTCCTTCTCGAAGGCCTGAGCGGAACCATCGATCTGATCATTCCGCGCGGCGGCAAGAGCCTGGTCGAGCGGGTCGGGCGCGAGGCCCGGGTGGCGACCCTCGGCCATCTCGAAGGCGTCTGCCACACCTATGTCCATTCCTCGGCGGATCCGGATATGGCGGTTTCGATCGTCCGCAACGCCAAGCTTCGCCGAGTGACGATCTGCGGCGCCACCGAGACCTTGCTGATCGACCGCGCCGCCGCGCCCGAGCTTCTTCCGCAAATCGCTCGCGCGCTCGATGGCTGCGAGCTTCGCGGCGATGCCGAGAGCCGGCTCTACGCGCCGATGAAGGCCGCGCAGGAATCCGATTGGACGACCGAATATCTCGCCCCGGTGCTGGCGGTGCGCACCGTCGCCGGGCTCGATTCGGCGATCGCCCATATCGAGCGCTACGGCACCGGCCATACCGAGGCGATCATCGCCGCGGACCCGCTGGTCGCCGAGGATTTCCTCGCCCGGGTCGACAGCGCGATCGTGATCTGGAACGCTTCCACCCAGTTTGCCGACGGCGGCGAGTTCGGCTTCGGCGCCGAGATCGGGATCGCCACCGGCAAGCTCCATGCGCGCGGTCCGGTCGGGCCGGAGCAGCTCACCAGCTTTCACTATGTCGTCCGGGGCTCAGGACAGATCAGGCCCTGATTGTATCCCGAGCGACTCGCAAAGCGGGATTGCTGTGGCGAGCGAAGCACTTGCGGACCGGTTTTTGTCGCCTGAGCCGATTTGCGGTTGACGCGGAGGGTCCAGCCCATGCATTTATGGGATCCAATTTGTTGCAAAGCGGCCCGACGGGCCGGAGCCGGAGATGGTCTGAGATGAGTTGCCGTGCCCACCCGACCGATGCCTGCGCCTCCGGCGCCGCGGTCGGCGCGGCCACGACGAT
>JAQGLD010000295.1 GCA_028293055.1 Alphaproteobacteria bacterium | reverse complement strand
AGCGCGCGCTCCCCCGAAATCGACACCGAGCTGACTGCCGAACGCATCCTGCCTGTAGGTGAGGCCCGCGATGCGGGACTGACCGAAGGCGGAGGCGTCCTGGCTGGTCTCGAGTCGGCTCACCTCGCCGAGCATCACGCCCCAGATGCGGGCGCCGCCAGCCTCATCGGTGGTATTGCGGCTGGTGCTCATATGGGCGGCAATCGCATCGGCGGACTTGTGCCAGAGCTGCTGCGCGCCCTCGCCAATCGAGCCCCGCCTGTCTCGTGAACAAAGTTTAACAGGTCTTCGGTTCAGGGTTGGTGCATCGAAAATGCCCCCCATGGGAGAAGATGCATGTCGCGTATCGCTATCGCCGCCTTGGCTCTCGTCGTGGCTTCGGCCGCGCCGGCTTCCGCCAAGGACACCGTCAAGGGCGCTGCCGCCGGCGCGGTGGCCGGTCATTTCGTCGGGAAGGGCCACGCCAAGGCCGGGGCCGCGGTTGGCGCGGTCGTCGGCCACCACCACGGCGCTAAGAAGAAAGCCAAGCGGAAATAGTCGGTCCGGGGCCGGTCGTCCTCGCATGAGCTGAGGTTGCCGGTCCCACCACCGCGACCGCTTCCGATCGGCTGAACGGCGCCGAGCCGTGCTTTCGCCACCGATGTCCGCCGGAGCAAACACGGAAAGGAAAAGGCCATCGCCAACTTCATGTTCTGCACCGGGATCGAGAACAGCGTCCCGACCATCGACGGCGGCCGCACCCGCGTCGACGAGATGGAGAGCTGCCGCCACTACGAGCGCTGGCAGGAAGATTTCACGCTCGTTTCGGATCTTGGAATCCAGTATCTTCGCTACGGGCCGCCGATCCACACGACCTTCGTCGGACCCGGCCGCTACGATTGGGAGTTCGCCGACCGCACCTTCGCGGAGCTGAAGCGGCGAAACATCGTTCCGATCGTCGACCTTTGCCACTTCGGGCTGCCCGACTGGCTCGGCAACTTCCAGAATCCCGATTTTCCGGCGCAGTTCGAGCTTTATGCGCGCGCCTTTGCCCAGCGCTACCCCTGGTGCCAGCTCTACACCCCGGTCAACGAGATGTATATTTGCGCCATGTTCTCAGCGAAATATGGCTGGTGGAACGAACAATTGTCGAGCGATCGCGCGTTCGTCACCGCGCTCAAGAACATCGTCAAAGCCAATGTCCTCGCCATGCGCTGCATCCTCGAAGTTCGGCCCGACGCGATCTTCGTCCAGAGCGAATCGAGCGAATATTTCCACGCCGACAATCCGGCCGCGATCAAGGAAGCGGAACATCTCAACGAGATGCGATTCCTGTCGCTCGACCTCAATTACGGCCGGCGAGTCGATTCGTCGATGTATGAATATCTGCTCGATAACGGGATGACGCGGGAAGAATATGACTTCTTCCCCGACAACCACCTCAAGCAGCACTGCATCATGGGCAACGATTATTACATCACCAACGAGCATCGGGTCGCCGCCGACGGGTCGACGCGGCCTGCGGGCGAGGTGTTCGGATATGACGGTATCACCCACCAATATCACCACCGCTACCGCTTGCCGGTGATGCACACCGAGACCAATCTCGCCCAGGGACCTGCCGGCACCGAGGCGGTCGACTGGCTGTGGAAGCAATGGTCCAACGTCCTGAGGGTGCGCAACGACGGAGTGCCGATCGTCGGCTTCACCTGGTTCTCGCTGACCGATCAGACCGATTGGGACAGCGCCTTGCGGGTCCGCAACAACAATGTGAATGCGGTCGGCCTGTTCGATCTCGACCGCAGGATCCGGCCGGTCGGCGAGGCGTTCCGGCAATTGATCTCGGAATGGCGCAATGTCCTTCCCACCCAGAGCGTATGCCTCACCGTCCCGGTAGTGATGCCCGAGAGCGCCGACGGAGACCATGCCCGCGCCCAGTCCGAGCGCGCGCGCCAGATGAATGTGGAGGCTGCCGGGGCGAGGTCGATGCCGGGAAAGTGAGTCGCGCCTCGGGCAATCCGGCTGGGTGAGCCAGCGGCCGCTGTCACACTTTCCTGCGCCTCTGTTTCCACACCTTCCGAACGTAGAGACAGCCGCGGAAGCTTCGACCGCAGCCGCCCGCGATCGTCGTTTCAGAGTCCGCGCGCTCGCCACCAGGATAGCGGACCTGCTCAACCGGTATTGAGCCCTTCGCCTTCCCTCCGCCGCCGAAGCCAGCGGATCAATATCCCTGCATTGATTACCATCACCACGCCGTAGATGTTCTGGGTGACGGCCACCGGCAGGTCGCCGAGCACCTGCAGGGTGATGAAGATCGCCATCGTCGCATTATGAACTCCGACTTCGATCGCCAGGGTCATCCTGTCTCGCCAGCCGGCACGGACCAGCCGGGCGAGGAGCAGGCCGCATGCCATCGCCGCTGCGTTAAGACACCACAATGCGGGCGCGACTCGCACGAAGTTGCGCATGACCATCTCGAAGCTGAGCAGCAGCGACACTGCGATGACTCCGATCAGCACGATCAGGGAGGTCGGCTTCAGCCAGCGGCCGAGCCTTTCGGCCCAGGCGGGACGAGCGCCGCGTACCGCCATCCCGACCGAGATCGGAAGCAACGTGATCCGGCCGAGCTGAGCCATGGTCTGGAGGACCGGCACATCCGGAACGTGGCCGCTCGGCAGGAAATGGGGCAGCGCCCATTGCAGCAGCAAGGGGATCGAGAAGACCGTGATCAGGCTGCTGAGCGCGGTCAGCACCACCGCGAGCGCGACATTGCCTCCGCCGACATAGGTCAGGGCGTTCGACGTGGTCCCGGCCGGGCAGATGCCGAGAATGAACACGGCCAAAGCCAGCTCGGGCGGGAGGGCGAAGGCGATTCCGACTGCAAGCGCAAGCAAGGGCATCAGCACCAGCTGGCCGAACAGCCCGGTCAGGACCAACCGCCGCTGGCGCCATACGACCACGAAGTCTCCGGGCCTGAGGGTGAGCCCGAGGCTGAACATGATTACGACCAGCCCGGCCGGAACGAAGGCGAGATTGACGAACGTCACGAGCGAATTCGACATTGCGCACCCCCAGCGGGCCGCGCGGCGGCTCCGATCCCATCATTTCATGTTATGCTCGCGCGCAATGACGTCAGGCAAGCCACACAAATGATCGTCCAGAAAGGTTCGGAACCCGAGGCGGTCGCGCGAGGAGTCGCTGCGATCGTCGCTCGGCACGAGGCGCGCGAAGGGGCGCTGCTTCCGATCCTGAACGACATCCAGGCCGAACTGGGCCATGTCCCGGCGGGCGCGATCCCGATCGTCGCCGAAGCGCTCAACCTGTCGCGCGCCGAGGTGCATGGCGTCGTCAGCTTCTATCACGACCTCAAGCGCGAGCCGCCCGATCGCCCCGTGGTGAAACTGTGCCGTGCCGAGGCCTGCCAGGCGCGCGGCGCAGAACGGATCGCCCATTTGTTCGAGGGCGATCCGCGGATCGCGGTCGAGACGGTCTTCTGCCTCGGTCTGTGCGCGAGCGGCCCCTCGGCGATGGTCGGCGACCGTGTCTTCGGGCGAATCGACGAGGCGCGCGCCAGGCGGCTGATCGAGGAAGCCGGACGGTGAGAGTCTATCTTCCCTGCGATGCCGCGGCCTGCGCCGTCGGCGCCGACGAAGTGGCGGCGGAACTCGCGGCCCAGGCCCGAGCCTGCGGCATCGAGATCGAGATCGTCCGCACCGGCTCGCGCGGGCTGTTCGAGCTGGAGCCCTTGCTCGAGATCGACACTCCGGAGGGGCGCATCGGATATGCCCGGCTCGATCCGGACGCCATTGCCTCATGGCTAAGCGCGATCCTCGACGGCGCTCAACATTCCTCCGCGGTCGGGCGAGTGGAGGACCTGCCCTACCTCAAGCGCCAGACCCGCCTCACCTTCGCCCGCTGCGGAATCACCGATCCGCAGTCGATCGCCGACTATCGCGCTCATGGCGGGCTGGTCGGGCTCGAGCGGGCAATCGCGCTCGGTCCGGCGGGCATTGTCCAGCAGGTGGTGGATTCCGGGCTTCGCGGCCGCGGAGGCGCCGGATTTCCGACCGGGATCAAGTGGAAGACGGTGCTCGACACTCCGGGGGCGCGCAAGTTCGTCGTCTGCAATGCCGACGAGGGCGACAGCGGCACCTTCGCGGATCGCATGCTGATGGAGGGCGATCCGTTCGTGATCATCGAAGGCATGGCGATCGCTGGCCTCGCCGTCGGAGCGACCCGCGGCTACATCTACATACGCTCCGAATATCCGCATGCGATCCGGGCGATGCGTCGCGCGATCGAGACGGCCCGGCTCCACGACCTGCTCGGGCCCTCGTTGCTCGGATCCCGCCACGCGTTCGACATGGAAGTGCGCGTCGGAGCCGGCGCCTATGTCTGCGGCGAGGAAACGAGCCTGCTCGAGAGCATCGAGGGCCGGCGCGGCGAAGTGCGGGCCAAGCCGCCCTTGCCGGCCCATTCCGGGCTGTTCGGCATGCCGACGGCGGTCAACAATGTGCTCAGCCTCGCCGCGGTGCCATTCATCCTCGCCGAGGGCGCCGCGGCCTATGCCGATTTCGGAATGGGCCGCTCGCGCGGGACGATGCCGATCCAGCTCGCCGGCAACATCCGCAATGGCGGCCTGTTCGAGACCGGCTTCGGGATCACCCTCGGCGAGCTGGTCGAGGACATAGGGGGCGGGACCCTGTCGGGACGGCCGGTGCGGGCAGTCCAGGTCGGCGGGCCGCTCGGTGCCTATTTCCCGCCCGCAATGTTCCATCTCCCCTTCGACTACGAATCGTTCACCGAGGCGGGCGGACTGATCGGCCATGCTGGAATCACCGTATTCGACGACAGCGTCGACATGGCGAGGATGGCGCGCTTCGCGATGCAATTCTGCGCCGCCGAGAGCTGCGGCAAATGCACGCCATGCCGGATCGGGTCGGTCCGCGGCTTCGAACTGCTCGACCGGATCGTCGCCGGCGACGGTGTTGGGGCCGATCTCGCTCTGCTCGAGGCGCTCTGCGAGACGATGAAGTACGGATCGCTCTGCGCGCTTGGCGGGTTTACACCCTATCCGGTGATGTCGGCGCTGAGATACTTTCCCGAGGATTTCGCGCCCGCGCGACGAGCGGAGCCTGTGCAATGACCCTGGTTCGCGAAGCCGATCACGGCACTCCCGCCTCCCCGCTCGCGGAGACGGTGAGCCTCACCATCGACGGCGAAGCCGTGACGGTGCCGGTGGGCACTTCGATCCTGCGCGCGGCGAGCCTGATCGGAACCGACATCCCGAAACTCTGCGCGACCGACAGCCTCAAGGCGTTCGGCTCCTGCCGGATCTGTCTGGTCGAGATCGAGGGGCGCTCCGGAACGCCCGCTTCGTGCACGACCCCGGTCGCCGACAAGATGGTCGTCCACACCCGAAGCGAGCGGCTGGGGAGATTGCGGCGGGGCGTGATGGAGCTCTACCTGTCCGACCATCCGCTCGAAGCGCTCGCCGCATCCTCTATCGAAGACAACGAGCTCAAGGCGGTCGCCGATGCCGTCGGTGTGACCAAGATTCCCTACCATCGCGGCGCCGACCACCTCGCCGCTCCGGTCGACGCGTCCAATCCCTATTTCGCCTTCGATCCCGCGCAATGCATAGTCTGCTCGCGCTGCGTGCGCGCCTGCGACGAGGTCCAGGGCACGTTCGCGCTGACCATTTCGGGACGCGGCTTCGCCTCGCACGTCTCCGCGAGCCAGGAGGAGCCCTTCCTCAAATCGGAATGCGTGTCGTGCGGCGCCTGCGTCCAGGCCTGCCCGACCGGAGCGTTGGAAGAGAAAGCCGTAGCCGAGATCGGAATACCCGACCGAAGCGCCGTCACGACCTGCGCCTATTGCGGGGTCGGATGCACGTTCAAGGCCGAGATGCGCGGCGACGCCCTGGTCCGGATGGTGCCCTGGAAGGACGGCAAGGCCAATCGCGGCCATAGTTGCGTCAAGGGCCGCTTCGCCTGGGGCTATGCCAGCCATCGCGAACGTATCCTCAGCCCGATGATCCGTGCGACGATCGAGGAGCCGTGGCGCGAGGTGAGCTGGGACGAGGCGATCGCCCACACAGCTTCCGAATTTCGCCGCATCCAGGCCGAATATGGCGCGCGCGCGATTGGCGGAATCACCTCGTCGCGCTGCACCAACGAGGAGACCTTCCTCGTCCAGAAGCTGGTCCGCGCCGGCTTCGGCAACAACAATGTCGATACCTGCGCCCGGGTCTGCCATTCCCCCACCGGCTACGGGCTCAAGACGACGTTCGGCACCTCCGCCGGCACCCAGGATTTCGACTCGGTCGAGCAGGCCGATGTGATGATCGTCATCGGCGCCAACCCGACCGACGGCCATCCAGTCTTCGCCTCCCGGATGAAGCGGCGGCTGCGCCAGGGCGCGAAGCTGATCGTCATTGATCCGCGCCGGATCGACATGGTCCGTACACCCCATATCGAGGCGAGCTACCATCTCGCGCTCAGCCCCGGAACCAATGTCGCCTTGCTGACCGCGATGGCGCATGTCGTCGTCACCGAAGGCCTGGTCGACGAGGCATTCGTTCGCGAACGCTGCGATCTCGACGAATATCGCGACTGGGCCGATTTCGTCGCCCTGCCCGAACATTCGCCGGAAGCGACCGAGGCCTATACGAAGGTTCCGGCCGCCGACGTCCGCGGTGCAGCCCGCCTCTATGCCACCGGCGGCAATGGCGCGATCTATTACGGGCTCGGAGTGACCGAGCACAGCCAGGGCACGACGACGGTGATGGCGATCGCCAACCTCGCAATGGCGACCGGCAATATCGGGCGCGACGGAGTCGGCGTGAACCCGCTGCGCGGCCAGAACAATGTCCAGGGCTCGTGCGACATGGGCAGCTTCCCGCACGAGCTGTCCGGCTACCGTCATGTCTCCGACGATTCGGCGCGCGAGATGTTCGAGAAATTGTGGGGCGCGCCGCTCGACCGCGAGCCGGGGCTGCGCATTCCGAACATGCTCGATGCGGCCGTCGACGGCGTGTTCAAGGGCCTCTACATCCAGGGGGAGGACATCCTCCAGTCAGACCCGAACACGAAGCATGTCGCCGCCGGCCTCTCGGCGATGGAATGTGTCGTCGTCCACGATCTCTTTCTCAACGAGACTGCCAATTACGCCCATATCTTCCTGCCGGGCTCGACCTTCCTGGAGAAGGACGGCACCTTCACCAACGCCGAGCGCCGAATCCAGCAGATCCGCAAGGTCATCGAACCGATGAACGGCCATGCCGACTGGCAGGTCACTCAGCTGCTCGCCAATGCGATGGGCCTGGGCTGGAGCTACGACCATCCCGCCGCGATCATGGACGAGATTGCCGCCGTCACTCCGACCTTCGCGGGAGTCTCCTTCGCCAGGCTGGACGCGCTCGGCTCGATCCAGTGGCCGTGCAACGCCCAGGCGCCGGAAGGGACACCGGTCATGCATCGCGACGGCTTCGTCCGCGGCAAGGGCAAGTTCGTGCTGACCGAATATGTCCCGACCGACGAGCGCACCGGCCCACGTTATCCCCTGCTCCTCACCACCGGCCGGATCCTCAGCCAATATAATGTCGGAGCGCAGACCCGGCGCACCGCCAACACCGTCTGGCACGAGGAGGACAGACTCGAAATCCACCCCCACGATGCCGAGAATCGCGGGGTCAAGGAGGGCGACTGGGTGAAGCTCGCCAGCCGGGCCGGAGAGACCACTTTGCGCGCCCTGGTCACCGACCGGGTGGCCCCGGGCGTGGTCTACACCACCTTCCATCACCCGATGACCCAGGCCAACGTCGTCACAACCGAATATTCGGACTGGGCGACCAATTGTCCCGAGTACAAGGTCACCGCGGTGCAGGTGAGCCCGTCCAACGGACCTACCCAATGGCAGGAGGCGTACGAGGCGCAGGCCGCCCGCAGCCGCCGAATCGCCGCCGAGGCGGCCGAATGAGCACGACCGACAAGCTCGTCTATATGGCGAATCAGATCGCTCGCGAATTCGCCAACCAGCGTCCGCACGAAGCGGTCGACGCGACGTGGGACCATCTCTGGCACTTCTGGGATCCACGGATGCGCGAGATGATCCTGGCCCATCTCTCCGCCGGCGGCGATGGGCTCGCCGAGACAGCCCGGGCGGCGGTGGCTAAGCTCGGCGAACCGGTCGAGCCCCGGCCGCGCACCCAGGCGACGAAGTTCAACCGCGGCGGCGATCCTGACGAGGGGCGCAATTCGATGTCGGACGCGGGCTAATCTATTCCTCCACTGGCGCTTGGCACCAGAGGAGGAATTCAGCCTCCGAACTTCCCGTACGGATCGCTGACCACCAACATCGCATCCTGCCGCGCCAGCGCGATCATCGTCAGCCTTGCTTCCACCGCCCGCTGGATCGCCAGGCTGGTCGGAGCCGATACGGTGACCAGGAGCGACACACCGGCGAGCGCGGCCTTCTCGACCAGCTCGTAGGAGCCGCGCGCGGTGAGCAGGACGAAGCCGGCGCGCATGTCGTGGCGCATCGCGAGGCAATGGCCGATCAGCTTGTCGAACGCATTGTGGCGGCCGACATCCTCGCGCGCGGCGAGGATCGCGCCCTCGGGGTCGCACAGCGCGGCGGCGTGGACCGCGCCGGTCTCCCGGTTGAGCGGCTGCTCGGCACCGATCTCGCGAAGCGCCCTGAACAGAGCCGCCGCTGCGATCGCCAGCGGCGCTCTTGCGACCGGCAATGGCCGCAGGGCCTGTTCCAGATTCTCGATCCCGCATAGCCCGCAGCTCGATTCGCCGACTCGATGACGGACCCGCTCGAACACGCGATCTCTTCGCTCGGGCGCGAGCTCGATGCCGAGGAGAATCCCGGAATCACCCTGACGGACATCCACTTCCAATATTTCGTTCGGGTTTTCGATCAGCCGCTCGCTCCGCGCGAAGCCGATCGCGAAATCCTCGAGATCGGCGGGCGTGGCCATCATCACCGCATAGCCGATGCCGCAGAAGCTGATCGCGATGGGCATCTCGACCGGG
>JAQGLD010000267.1 GCA_028293055.1 Alphaproteobacteria bacterium | reverse complement strand
GGAACTTGGTCTTGGTATAGTTAATCGTCGGATAGAGGTAGTCGAACAAAGCTGGCGGGAGGTTGCCGCGGTTGAGGATGTCCGGATCGGTGAAGTTGAACGGTACGCAGAGCCCGCCATTATAGGCACCATTGGTCAAATTGCTCTGGCAGGTATAATTCCTGCCGGCGCCGACCTGCCCGGGAAGCCCTGTCACCGTATACTGGCTCGGCGTTCCGCTGGGTGCCGGGACGGCGACCAGGGTGTTGCCGAGATTGGCCGTGAACGGAGTCTGCTCGTCGTCGCGTGATTTAGTCCGCGACATCTGGAAGTTCGCGTCATAGCGCCAATCGCCAATGCCCGTGCTTCCGCGAAGTCCGCCATTGGCCCGGAAGAAGTCGACCTTCTGCTTCTGGGTGATCGTCCGGTTGGGCGCGATGAACGCTCCGAAATAGTTGTAGCCTGCATTGGCCCAGGCCACCGGGAAGAACGGGGTCACCGGATAGCCGTATGCCTCGAGCGGCGTACCGGCATAATTGCCGCCATAAAGCTGCGCGCAGCTGGAGGTCTTCGCGCAGGGGGCGCTGGGATCGTAGCGGTTGTTGACGCGCTGGAAATCGGGGCGATCCAGGCCCTGCTGGTTCGATAGCCGCCGCGTGAACAGGGCTTCGCCATAGAGCTCGGCATCGCCGAGTATGCCTGGCTCGAAGGCGCCGTTGACATAGCCGGTCAGCGTCTTGATCGGGCTCTGGATCGTCGTCTGGAGGATGGTCTTGGGCGATTCGGGGCGCAGGTCGAGACTGCCTCCCGGAGCGACATTCACCGGCGCGCCGAACAGCGTCGGGTTGGTGAGGTAGTTGGCGAGAGCAATTCGGTTGCCGGGGGCTCCGTTGAAGCTGAAGGTGACGCCATAGCCTGCGGGGCTCCCGCTGCCGCCGCGCTCATAGGGGAAGCAGCGCGGGATGTTGGTGCCGGGAATGGGCTGGCCCACTTCCTGGCCGCTGCTGTTGTAGGCGAGCTCGCGCGGGCACCGCGTGTCGGGCCGGTCGCCGTAGCGAAGGCCATTGTCCTGGCGATATTCGAACGCTGCGGTGATGTGGCCGGTGGAGAACTTCTTGCCGGCAGTGATCGACGCACGATAGGTCTGACCCGCGCCTTTTGCATAGGTCGGCACATCGACGAATCCGTCGAGCGAGATTCCGTCGATCGTCGTGTCGGTGATGATGTTGATGACGCCGGCGATGGCGTCCGACCCGTAGATCGACGAGGCGCCTTCGCGCAGAATCTCGATTCGCTGGACGATCGAGGTCGGGAGGACGTTGAGGTCGGCGGCGACGAGCTGCGGTCCGACGCCGGCAGGCGCGAGGCGGCGGCCGTTGAGCAGGACGAGCGTGCGCTGCGAGCCCAGTCCACGCAGGCCGATCGTGCTGGCGGCCTGGCCATTGTCCGAAAGGAAGCCCAGGAAGCTGCCGTTGATCTGAGCGGTGCCGGAGGTCACGCTCGCCGACTGGAGTGCGTCCGCAGTGGAGCGGGTACCACCCAGAATCTGGTCGTCGCGGGTGATGATGTCGACGTTCTGCGGCGTGTTGAAGGGGTTGCGGCGGATACGCGAGCCGGTGACGACGATCGCATCGTCCTTGCTCGTCTCGCCCTGTGCGTTGGTCGGCAAGGCGCTCGTACTGGCGTCTGCCTCGGCCTGTTTCTCAGGTGTGGCATCGGCCGGAGAGGTGGTGACGGCCTGCCCGAATGCGGGCGACGCGGTCATGGCGAGAAGCGAAACGGAAGCAAGAATCAGAGATGCCGAACTGCGCATGAAATCATCCCCAGTTAATGTAGCCCTGAGTCGGCTCTAGTCCCGCTCGGACCCGAGGCTGAACCATTTTCCGGGGCAGATCGGTACATTCCTTCCGCACTGTTACCGCAGCGCCACATATCCGTAGGAAATTACGGATTTTCTTACTCGCGATAGGTTTGCGGGAGATCGCCAAGCGCCTCGATCAGCGGGCCGAGCTGAGGCTCGTAGTTGCGCCACTTGTCGAATCCCGATCGGTTGATCGGCTGCCGCACCTGCTCCGAGCTCGGTGTGTGTACCGGCCGCGCGGTCTCGTAGAATTTGAGGCAAGCCTCATCGAAGGGCACCCCGACATAGTCGAGCAACCGCCTGACTTCGGGCTCGAAATCGTCGACCAGATCCTCGTGGATGACACGGTGGATCCGGCCGGGAAGGACTTCGTCGAAATGACGCATCGTCCGGATGTAGTCGGTATAGAAATTGCCGAGCGTGCGCAGATCATAGCTGAAATTGGCGCCCGCCTGATAATGCTGCGAGTAATTGGCGAAGCAGCAATCCAGCGGGTTGCGGCGGGCGTCGATGATCCGGGCATTGGGCAGGATGCAGTGGATCAGCCCGATATAGCGCCAATTATATGGATTCTTGTCGGTGAAGAACGGGCGATCGCCGGTTCGCGAACGGCCTGCCACCTCAAGGTAGCGCGAGCCGAGATCGTGAGCGGCCTGCCTTGAGAGATCCTTGTACAGTCGCGCCGCGGGAATTCCGGGCTGCGCTCGAGAGAGCTCGCCCGCGAGCTGGAGCAGGACGAAC
Source organism: Alphaproteobacteria bacterium (assembly GCA_028293055.1). Taxonomy (GTDB): domain Bacteria; phylum Pseudomonadota; class Alphaproteobacteria; order Sphingomonadales; family Sphingomonadaceae; genus Allosphingosinicella. The sequence continues at coordinate 605 of JAQGLD010000267.1, read as the reverse complement.
AATTCCTCGGTCCCCTCGATCGCCGGGTGGCTGGCGAGAATCTGCTCGATCAGGGTCGAGCCGGCGCGCGGCATGCCCAGGATAAAGATCGGGCCCGGACTTGGGTTTCCCCAATTCTTGTGAGAAGCGAAGAACTTGCGTGTGAAGACGCGGCTGACGAAACCGAAGTCGCCGGTCGCCAGGGCCTCTTCGGGAAGCTGCGCCGCGCGTCGCAGGGCATTGCCCTCGGCAAGCCGGCGTCCCGCCTCCTCGTAATTCCTCGCCTGGTCGTGGGCCTTGGCCAGGGCGAAATTGATCTCGATCCGGGCGGTTTCGGACACCTCGGATCCGGCGAGGCCCTCCTCCATGAGAGCGATGTCCGCCGGAAAGAAGCGCGCCAGCTTCAGATTCGCAAGACCCCACCAGGCCGAGCCATTGCCGGGATCGAGCGTGACTGCGGTTCGATAGGCCGCAACGCCGCGGCCGAACTCGCCGACGGTCTTCAGCAGATAGGCGTAGTTCGTCCAATAAGCTGAAGAGTGCGGCCGGAGCGAAAGCAGCTCTTCATAGGTGGCGATGCCGCGATCGAGCGCCCGGGTCTGGACCAGGATGGCAGCCTTGTAGGC
>JAQGLD010000260.1 GCA_028293055.1 Alphaproteobacteria bacterium | reverse complement strand
CGACCGGATCGCGCGCCTGCTCGTCGAAGAGGAGAGACTCGCGCCAGGCAATCGCGTGCTGCTGCGCGGGGCGAACAGCGCCTTCCTTTACGCGGCCTGGTTCGGAGTGCTCAAGGCCGGCGGAGTGGTCGTCGCGACCATGCCGATGCTCCGCGCCCGAGAGCTCGCGACCATCCTCGACCGAGCGGAGATCAGCCATGCGATCGTCGACCGTGCAACCCTCGGCGATTTCGAGGCGGCGGCGCTGGAAAGCGGAAGCCTGCGCGCCTTGCTGGTCTACGAAGGCGACAGTGGCGATGGGCCGCTCGAGACTCGGCTGGGCGCAGTAGCGCCCGGCTTCGCTTCGGCGGATACGGCTCGCGACGAGCCCGCTTTGATCGCCTTCACCTCGGGCACGACCGGCAACCCCAAAGGGTGCGTGCATTTCCACCGCGACATCCTCGCCGCCGCCGACGGCTTTGCGCGCCACATCCTCGCGCCCGGCGAGACGGATGTGCATTGCGGATCGCCGCCGATCGCCTTCACCTTCGGACTCGGCGGCCTCGTCATCTTTCCGTTCCGATTCCGCGGCGCGACGGTGCCCGTCGCCCTGCCCGGCCCGGCAGCCCTGCTCGACTCGATCGAGCGGCATCGAGTGACGATCCTCTACACAGCGCCGACCGCCTACAAGGCGATGCTGGCCTTGCTTCCCGGCCGCGATCTTTCATCGCTGCGCGCCTGCGTGTCGGCCGGCGAGCATCTTCCCGCCGACACCTGGTCGAGATGGCGCGAGGCAACCGGAATCCCGATCGTCGACGGGATCGGAGCGACCGAGATGATGCACATCTTCATCTCGGCCTCCGGCGACGACATACGGCCTGGCGCGACCGGCAAGGCAGTGCCGGGCTATTCCGCCCGCGTCCTCGGACCGGACGGCGAGGCGCTGGCCACCGGCACCGGCCGTCTCGCGGTCAAGGGCCCGACCGGCTGCCGCTATCTCGATGACACGCGCCAGGCGGACTATGTCCAGCACGGCTGGAATGTGACCGGCGACACCTATCGGGTCGACGAGGACGGTTATTTCTGGTTCGTCGCCCGCTCGGACGACATGATCGTCTCGTCCGGCTACAATATTTCCGCCCCCGAAGTCGAAGAGGCTTTGCTCACGCATCCGGCGGTGAGCGAATGCGCGGTGATCGGCGTGCCCGATCCCGAGCGCGGCAGCATCGTCAAGGCGTTCGTCGTGGTAGAGGCTTCCTGGTCAATTCGCGAAGGACTTGCCGGCGAGCTCCAGGACCATGCCAAAAAGGTGATCGCGCCTTACAAATATCCCCGCGCTATCGCCTTTGTAGATGCGCTGCCGCGCACCGCGACCGGCAAGCTCCAGCGCTTCGCCTTGCGCGCAGTGGATCGACCCGCGTTCGATTGCGGTCGCGACAGCCGACCCTGAACCGGCTCGCCCCGGCCCCGGTCGCATTCGTCGCATGGCCCTGAAGCCCGGTAAGACTTTTGCGCTGACTGCTCAATTTCCCGACCCCGGAATTATCGCCCGGTGTCCAAAATGGAGAGGCGCATCGTCTCCCCGGTGTGACAGGCCAACTGCGCGGTGGAGCCCCTCGCTGGCGGTCTGCGCACCCGTCTCGGTGCACAGTCGGCGCGATCGGGAATGAATGGATGCCCGACGAGGATTCGAACCTCGATTGACGGAGTCAGAGTCCGTAGTCTTACCATTAGACGATCGGGCAGTGGGCCGGCGAAATAGGCCGGGCTTGGTAGCGGGTCAAGGGCGCGAAGGCTCTTAAGCGGTTCGTAAGGGGAAGACCTTATCAAGCCGTCACCATGGTCCACCGTTTGCGATCCTCGATCAGCGCCGGCGAAGGCGCTTCCGACTACCAGCCGGGGGTTTCGACCGAGCCTTGCCGGCGCCAGTCGCCGGCCGAGGCAGTGCCCGAGGACGAACGCCGCAGCGGCGTGTCACGGAGGGGCGAGCGGCAGCGCGGCCTGGTGGAGCGCGCGGCCCTGGTGTTCCGCGGCAAGACCTCGCTCGTGCCGGTTGCGAACAGTTCGAAAGGCGGCGTGACGATCGAGACGAGCCTGGTGCCGGAGATCGGCGAGACGCTGCGAATAGCTATTCCCGGTCGCGAACCCGCCGATGCGGTGGTGCGCTGGGTGCGCGGCGGCCGGGTTGGGCTCGATCTCGGAGATCTTCCCCGCTAATCCCCCCGCATGGCCGATGAAGACCGCGACAAGATGCTCCGTGCGATGGCGGAGAATCGCGGCTGCAAGCTGGTCAAATCGCGTCGCCGCAAGCCGGGCGGGGATCATGGCCGTTACGGCCTCAAGGATGCGAAGACCGGCCAGGAGCGATTCGGCTTCGGCGACCGAGGGCTAACCGCGACCCCCGAGCAGATCGAGGATTGGCTTCGCGGCAGCACTGTCTCCGAGTGGAAGAGCTCGCTCAAGGCTTCCGCTGCGGCTCCGCCGGAAGCGGAGCCGAAGCGCGGCAAGCCGGCGAATGACGACGACGTCACCTCCAGGCCCGTGCGGCGTGCCAAGCCGGCCGCGCGCCCTCCCCCGCCGCCACCGCCTGCTCAGCCATCCCCACCGCCCAAGCCGAAGCTGGTGGTGCGCGAGGCGAAGCCGCGCGATGCGGAGGCGGTCGCCGCCCTCGCCACCGAGCTCGGCTTCCCGGCAACGGCGGCGGAGATCAAGCGCCGGCTGCCGCGTTTCGCCAAAGCGGGCGAACCGTTGCTGGTTGCCGAGCAAGGCGAAGTGATCGGCTGCCTGGCCTGGCATGCCTGGAATGCGATCCATCGTCCCAAACCGGTCGGGCGGATCACGATGCTGGTGGTCACCAGGGAAGCGCGGCGGCGCGGGGTCGGCGCTGCCTTGCTCGACGAGGCGGAGAGACGGTTTCGCGAAGCGGGCTGCGGGCTCGTCGAGGTGACCAGCAATGTCGACCTGGGCGGCGCCCACGATTTCTATCGTGGCCGTGGCTATGAGCGGACCAGCTGGCGCTTCGTCAGGAGCCTCGAGCCGGCCGAAGGCTGACGATCGCGCATTGACTCTGGCGGGTTCCGGACGGAACATAAAGGGAACAAGAGAGTCCGAGTCGCATGTCCTTATACCCTGCCCGTATCGAACGGCTGGACCGCCTGCGCGCCGAGGTGCGCGCGATCGAAGGCGTCGGTGCCGAGGGCGAGCGGCCATGCCTCGAGTTCGGGATCGCACCGATCGACCGGAGGCTGGCCGGCGGCGGCCTCGCTCTTTCAGTCTTGCACGAAATGGCGGCGGCGGGGCCGGGGCTGGGCGACGATGCCGCGGCGAGCCTGTTCATCGCCGCGCTCGCCTCCCGGCTTTCGGCGCTCGATCGCGGCGCAACCATACTCTGGGCGCTGGGCCGGCGCGACCTGTTCGCCCCGGCGCTCGAGCAGGCCGGGCTGCCGCCCGACCGCCTGCTCTATGCCGAATGCGGCCGCGAGGAGGATGTGCTGGCAGTGATGGAGGAGGGGCTTCGCCATGGCGGGCTCGCCGCGGTGGTCGGCGAGGTCGGCCGCGCCGGAATGACCGCGACCCGCAGGCTCCAGCTCGCCGCCGAGGAGGGAAAGACCACCGCTTTGATGCTGCGGCGCTGGCGGCGCAGCGGCGAAGATCCGCTCGGCCTGCCGTCGGCCGCGGTGACCCGCTGGCGGATCGGCTGCGTCCCTTCCGAGACCTTGCCAGCCCCCGGGGTCGGCCGCCCGCGCTGGCGCCTCGCCCTCGCCCGCCAGCGCGGCGGCGAGCCGTTCGAAATCATCATGGAGGGCCCGGATGCCGAGGGTCGCCTCGCTCTACCTGCCGAACCTCAGCACCGACCGCATCACACGCGCGCGGCGGCTTGAAGGAGGGAGGAATTCCTCCCTTGCCTTTGCAGGGGAGGGGGACCGCCGCCGTAGCGAAGCGAAGGCGGTGGTGGAGGAGCATGCCGCGGCGCCAACGGCTGCTGTGCAGCCGGTTCCGCCTTCCGGCATGCCCCCGGCATGCCGAGCGGCTACACCCCCTCCACCAGCCTCCGGCTCCGGCTGGTCCCCCTCCCCTGGAAATCCAGGGGAGGAATTGGGACGTCGCATTGCCGATTGCTCCGTCCCGCGCGGGGGGCATTGGCGGCCGGGCGCGCGCTGGGCGAGGGAGATGGGGCGGCCGGACCTGCCGCGGCTCGATCTGACTCCGCCCGCCCCGCCTTTGCTCACCACCCACAAGATCGGCAACCGGGTCGAGATCGAAGCGGTCTCGCCCGAAGCCGCGGCGCTCGGCCTGAGACCCGCAATGCCGCTCGCCAAGGCGCGGGCGATGTTCCGCTCGCTCGACGTGGCCGATGCCGATCCCGAGGCCGATGCGGCGGTGTTGAACGGCCTGGCCCTGTTCGCGGCGCGGCGCTGGACTCCACGCGCCGCAGTCTCGGGCGCGGACGGGCTCTGGCTCGATCTCGACGGAGCCGCCCATCTGTTCGGCGGCGAGGAAATCATGTGCCGCCGGATCCTGCGCTTCTGCGCCCGCGCCGGCTTTGCCGCCCGGATCGCGGTCGCCGACACTCCGGGCGCGGCCCACGCCTTGGCGCGGTTCGGCGGCTCCGCGCTCGCTTTTGGCGCGGCAGGTTGCGAAGCCCTCGCCCCCTTCCCGATCGAGGCGCTCCGCCTCGAGCCCGATGTGGTCGCCGCCGCGCGCCGGCTCGGAAT
>JAQGLD010000224.1 GCA_028293055.1 Alphaproteobacteria bacterium | reverse complement strand
CCGAGGCTGTCCGAGATCGAGAAGAGGAAATCATAATGGTCGTAATGCTGGGCGCCGAACAGTTTCAGGGCCTGGTCGACCAGGTTGCGGTGGAGGCCGATCAGCTCGTCGCTCGCTGAGATGTCCTTCGCAGTGTCGCCGACCACGTTGAGGGTGACGTCCGGGCTCAGCTCGATCTTGCGGAAGTTGCGCCCGGCGAGCGCCGGGGAATCAGCGAGGATCTCGTAGCTGGTCGGCCGATAGGTGATCGTGTCGGTATCGCCGCCCTTTTCGGGGCGCAGCGCGGTGGCGACGCGCCAGCCCGCCGGCACCTTCAAAGTCGCCTGGACTGGAATGTCGCGGGTATAATAGCCGGCCGGATAGAGCGAGGTCGAGATCCACTGGATGCTCGCCATGTCGGGGGTCATCACCACCCGGCCCTGATCCTCCGCAGTCGGCGACAGGAACTGGAAGCTGACGTCGATCGCCGAAACGCCTTCGGGCACGTCGACATGAAAGGCGAAGACGTCGAGCGGATCGCGCTTCCACCTGAGAATGCGGCCGCCGGCGCTCGCCTTGAAGCCAGCCACCTTGTTGATCCTGCCGCCCGGCGAGTGCGAGCCCGGAAGCCATTGCGGGTAGAGCAGGACGAAGTCTCCGGCTCGCGGCACCGGTATGTGCTGGCGAATGTTGAAGATGCGGCGGGTGATGTCGGTGGCGTCGACCTCGAGCCGGATCGTGCCGGGAAAGGCGATGTCGCGGGCGGGCGGGATGGTATCGGCCTTGGTGGCCGGCTCTGCTTTGGTGAAATGGGGCGGAAGCAGCTGCGCCGGCGCGGCGGCGGGGATGGCTGCGGTGACCAGGAAGGCGGCCACGAGGCGCTTGAGCATTTCGGTAACTCTCCGGGAAGTGGAGGAAAAGCGGCGGGATGGCGCAGCCGGTGGGTGAATGTCCAGGGCGGTCGGCGGGTTCCGTCCGCCCTTCCGCCCTCCCGCCCATTGCTCTAAGGGCGCGCCGATGAGCAGGAATGTGCAGAGGGTGAGGGGCACCCAGGATATCTGGGGCGAGGATGCCGACCGGTTCCAGGCCGTGGTCGATACGTTCGACACGGTCCGCCGCCTCTACGCCTTCCAGCGCGTCGAGATGCCGGTGTTCGAGGCGACCTCGGTTTTCGCCCGCTCGATCGGCGAGACCACCGATATCGTCTCCAAGGAGATGTACAGCTTCGAGGACCGCGGCGGCGACAGCCTGACCCTTCGCCCGGAATTCACCGCCGGGCTCTGCCGCGCCTATATTTCCGAAGGCTGGCAGCAACTCGCGCCGCTCAAGCTCGCCACCCACGGCCCGGTGTTCCGCTACGAAAGGCCGCAAAAGGGGCGGTACCGCCAGTTCCACCAGCTCGATGCCGAGATCGTGGGGTCGGACAGCCCTGCGGCGGACGTCGAACTGCTCGTCCTCGCCGACCAGCTGCTGCGCGAGCTCGGCATCTCGGACGGGGTGACCCTGCAGCTCAATACCCTCGGCGATGCCGAGACCCGCGAGGCGTGGCGCGCGGCGCTGGTCGCGCATTTCGAATCGCATCGCGGCGACCTGTCCGATGACAGCCTGGTCCGCCTCGACAAGAATCCGATGCGGATCCTCGACAGCAAGGATCCGCGCGACCGGCCCGCCGCCGACAGCGCGCCCGATATCGACGCCTATCTCGCCCCCGAGGCGCGCGGCTTCTTCGAGAAGGTCACTGCCGGCCTCGATGCTGCCGGGGTCGCCTGGACCCGCAATGCGCGGCTGGTGCGCGGACTCGATTATTATCGCCACACCGCCTTCGAATTCGTCACCGATCGGCTGGGCGCGCAGGGCGCGGTGATCGCCGGCGGCCGTTATGACGGGCTGATCGAAGCGCTTGGCGGATCGCACACTCCAGCGGTCGGCTGGGCTGCCGGGATCGAGCGGCTCGCGATGCTCGCCGAAACCGTGCCGAGCCCCGCGCCCGAAGCGGTGCTGGTGCCGCTCGGCGAAGCGGCCGAGGCGGCCGCGATCGGAATCATCGCGACGCTCCGGCGTGCCGGGATCGCCTGCGACATGGGGTTCCGCGGCAACATGAAGCGGCGGATGGCGAAGGCGGATTCGAGCGGCGCCCGCTACGCAATCATCCTCGGCGAGGACGAGCTCGCGCGCGGCGAAGCTTCGCTCAAGGACATGAAGAGCGGCGAGCAGCAGTCATTGGCCTTGGCGGCGCTCACCGAAAAGCTTCGCGCGCGATGAGCGGTATCTCGGCCGGACGCATCGCCGCCATCGAGGCGCGGCGGGACGAGCTGCAGAATGCTATGTCGTCGGGAACGCTCGCGCCCGACGAGTTCGTCCGCCTCTCCAAGGATTATGCCGAGATCGAGCCGGTCGCCGTCGCTGCGCGCGAGGTACGCCGGCTGCGCGCCGAGCTCGATGTGCTCAAGGACATGCTCGCCGACGACAATGCCGAGATCCGGGCGATGGCCGAGGAGGAGGCCGAGGCGATCAAGGGCCGGCTGCCAG
>JAQGLD010000206.1 GCA_028293055.1 Alphaproteobacteria bacterium | reverse complement strand
GGTGATCGGCTCGAGGATCCGCGCCGCCTTTGCCGGCTTCTGCGCCTCTGCCCGCGTGGGCGCCTTCGCAGGCTTGGCCGTCTTTGAGTCGGCCGGAGCGGGCGCGATCCCCCAGAAATCAGCGAGGCGGTCGGTCGAGCTGATCGCCGCGTCGAGCATATGCGCTCCGGCGACTCCGCTCTCGCCCTCGCCGGTGCCCGGGTTGAGCGGCGTGCCGTGGGCCATTCCGGTGATCAGATATTGCTCGATCGCCGGCTTGCCGTCGGCGCCGAGCCAGACATGGTGGGGGTAGGAATCGACATTGTCGGAGACGCTCGGCTGCTCGGGATCGAGACCGTGGACGAAGGCCCACTGGCGGACGATCGAATCGGCGTTGCTCGGCCGGACGGTGGAATCGGCGGTACCCTGCCAGACCGAGACCTTCGGCCACGGGCCCTTGTGGGGCGAGGCGCGGCGGACCTTGGCGCCGAGCTCGGCGGCATTCTCCTCCGCGCGGCCGCCCATGCAATCGAACGCCTTGCCCATGTCGGTGGCGCAGCCATAAGCGATTCCGGCGATGATCCCGCCGCCGGCGAAGGTCTCGGGGTAGGCCGCGAGCATCACCGAAGCCATCGCTCCGCCCGCCGACAGGCCGGTGACGAAGATCCGGCTGCGGTCGATATCGTGCGTCTTGACCATCGCATCGACCATCGCCTTGATCGAGGCGGCCTCGCCCATTCCGCGCTGGCTGTCGTTGGCGCTGAACCAGTTGAAGCAATTGCCCGGATTGTTGGAGCGCTGCTGCTCGGGATAGAGGATTGCGAAGCCGCAGCGCTCGGCGAGCTGCGACCAGCCCGAGCCGCGATCGTAGCTCGCAGCATCCTGGGTGCAGCCGTGGAGGACGACGACCAGAGGCATGGCCCGGGCGCCCTCGGGAACGTAATAGAATCCCTTGAGCTTTCCCGGATTGTTCGCGGGGAGGGGCAAGGGGGCCAGTAGCGGCGTGGCGGGCTGAACCCATTGGTTCGGCTTGAAGTTCAAGAGGGGCATGCAACAGACCTTTCCCGCCCGAAGCGGGCAGCGTTCAAACCCCTATGTAGTGAGTCGGTTGCTGCACTGCAGCAAAAATTCGGCGGTCGGAGCACGATTGCACTTCGTGCAACGGGCCGGAACGGCTTTTGCACCGGGGTGGAAAAGTGGGAGAGGAGGTGGAAAGGCATGCAGGCTCCGCCCTGTTGTACGCCGGCGAAGGCCGGGCTCAGCTGCTGCGCCTTCACACTGGGTCCCGGCCTTCGCCGGGAAACCAAATGCGGATCCGCCTCATACCTTAGCGCCGCCGCGCCTCGTCGAGCGGCTCGGCGGTGACCGGGTAGCCGGCATCCTCGGGGATGCAGAGCCAGTCGCGGCCGTCGCGGGTCTCGATATGCGGGACGATCCGCCGCACCGGAAGCCGGAGCGCCTGCGCCCTGGCTTCGTCGAGGGAGGCGAAGCGGGCGAGCCGCTCGAGGTTGCGGCGGGTCGGGAAGATGGCGTGCGCGCGGCCGGCTGCGACATCGGCGAGCACCGCCTCGGCGCTCGCCCAGAAGATTCGGTCGGCCTCGGGGGCGTGGATGCTCGGCTCAGCCCCGGCGGGCGCCTCGGCGATATAGAAATGGGTATCGAAGCGCCGGGTCTCGGCGAAACTGGGGCACCAGCGCGCGAACGGGACCAAAGCGTCGAGATCGAGGGCAAGGCCGAAAGCGGCGAGCAAGGCTGGCAGCGTCTCCCCGGCGGCGAGGCCCTGGCGAAGCGCCGCGGAGGTCGCCGGATCGGGGGCCGGCGAGAGGCAGGGGGCGATCCCGCTTTCCTCGATCGTCTCGCGGATCGCAGCGATCCGCGCCGCCGAATCCTCGATCCCCGGCGCCAGAGCGGCGGCGGCCTCGACATCCTCGGGATCGATCCGGCCGCCCGGAAAGACCAGGGCGCCGGCGGCGAAGGCCATCGTCCGGGTCCGCTCGAGCATCAATATCTCCGGCGGGCCGCCGTCCGCGGCAGGCCGCATCAGGATCAGGGTCGCGGCGGGAATCGGAGTGGAGAGCTCGGCCATGGCCGCGGGTTAGCCCTGACCGGCGGCCTGGGGAAGGGCGGCACCGATTTCGCTGCGCCCGGCGTCCAAGTGCCTCGATATCTTGAAAACTTCCGGCGACCGGCCCACATTCGGATGATTGGTGCAACAATCGAAAGGAGGTGGTCGAATGTCTCATTGTCTTACGCCGCACGCGGCGAATCTGGTGAGCGTGACCTCCGCTTCGGAGACGCGTTTCTAAGCCTCTTCAACGGGGCGACCCGCGAAGAAGCCGCCGGATGACCGGGCCGAGGCCACAAGCCAGGACCCGAACGCCGTCAGGCCAGACAATGGAAAGGCCGTCCCTGCGGGGGCGGCCTTTCTTGTCTTATGTGCGCTCGCCATGCCTGCCGTTACCGAGCAGCAGGAAAGCGCAAAGGCCGGCGGCGAGCGCGGTCGCTGCGCTGGCGACGAGCGATCCGTGGAAGGCGGAGACCAGATTGCTTCCGGCCAGCACCAGCCCGAGCAAGGCGGTGGCGATCAGCCCGCCAGTGCGGGCGACCGCGCTGTTGAGGCCCGAGGCGGTGCCGACATGGCTCTCCTCGACCGAAGCGAGCACCGCGGTGGTCAGCGGCGCCACCGCGATCGCCATACCGATCGCCAGCAGGACCACCGCCGGGAAGACCTGCAGCCAGTAGGAGCCGGTCCCGTCGATGCGCAGCCCGACCAGGAAGCCGGTAGCCACGATGGTCGGGCCGAGGCTGAGCGGCCAGCGCGGGCCGATCCGGGCGGTCAGCCGGCCCATCAAGGGCGAACCCGCGGCGAGCAGGATCGGCAGCGGAAGCATCGCCGCCCCGGCGCCGGTCGACGAATAATGGCCGGCCTCGATCAGCACATAAGGCAGCATCACCATCACCGCCCCGAACGCTCCATAAAGCAGCAGAGTGAGCAGGGTCAGGCCGACGAAGGCGCGCGAGCCGAACATGGCGAGCGGCACCATCGCCTCGTTGCCGCGCCTCCGCTCGACGACCAGGAACAGCAAAGCGAGCAGGATCCCGCCGGCGATTGCGGCGATGGTCGAAGGAGGGAAGGCGCGGCTCGCCGACCAGGCGGTGAGGCCCCAGGTCAAAGCTCCGAGCGAAACGGTCGCAAGCGCGGCGCCGGTCCAGTCGGGAGCCGGGCGCTCGCGGTTGAGGCTTTCGGGCACGAC
>JAQGLD010000189.1 GCA_028293055.1 Alphaproteobacteria bacterium | reverse complement strand
GCGACGAATCGAACGTGTCGATGTATATCGATGGAGTCTACCAACCGGTCATGGCCGGCATCGGGTTCGACCTGATCAATGTCGAGCGGGTAGAAGTGCTTAGCGGCCCGCAGGGCACCTTGTTCGGGCGCAACGCGACCGGCGGCCTGATCAACATCATCACTCCGGACCCGAGCTCGACCCTTTCGGGACGCCTTGTGCTTCGCGGCGGCAGCTATGGCGAGCGCCAGGTCCAGGGCTATCTCACCACCGGCCTCGCTCCGGGCGTCAGCTTCGATATCGCCGGCAGCATCTATCGCGATCACGGCTACATTCACGATCTCGCGCATGGCGGCTGGGTCGGGCGCAAGCAATCCGACCTGCTCAGGTCCAAGATCCTGATCGAGCCGAACGATTCGGTCCGTGTCCTGGCGACCTACACCCACGCCCGCACCGACGACGACAGCTCGGTGAACGGCCAGCCGCTCAACGGAAACACAGTCGCGCGGGCAACCAATCCGCAGCCGACCCCGCTCGCGACCAAGCCTTGGGAATCGGCGCTCGAGGTGATCAATCTGGGCCGTTCGAAGAGCGACCAGCTGTCGGTGCAGACTCGCTTCGCTCTGTCGGCCTTCAATATCGAGACGACCTCTGCGATCGTAACCAACACCGCTCTGTCGACCACCGACAACGACCTCACCGTCAAGGCAATCCAGAAGACGATCGCTCCGCAATCCTCGCAATATCTGTCGAACGAGATCCGGGCGCTCTCGACTGGAGACGGGCCACTGTCGTGGATCGTCGGCGGATTCCAGTTCAGCGGCAAGGGATCGTTCGACGCCCTCCAGACGATCGTCAACGGAGTCCCCGGGGCGATCACCAAGACCAGGCAGGAAGTGAGTTCGCTCGCCGGGTTCGGCGAGCTCACCTACCGCTTCGGCGACCATCTCAAGGCCATCGCGGGTGCTCGCTACACGACCGAGGATCGCAACTTCCGGGCGTGGGTTGCGGCTAACCAGACGGTCCCGCTTCAAAAGAAAAGCTACGGCAAGCTCACCTACCGCGCGTCACTCCAGTACAAGTTCAGCGAGGACGCCAACATTTATGCAAGCTACAGCCGCGGCTTCAAGAGCGGGGTCTATAACGGCATGGCGACGGCGCTGAGCGCGGCGACTCCGACCCGGCCGGAAACGATCGATTCCTTCGAGGTAGGCGCGAAGACCGATCTGTTCCCTTGGCTCCGGATCAACGGATCCGTCTTCCACTACAATTATACGGACATCCAGCAGTCGGCCCGCGATCCCGTCACCTCGCTCGTCGTCCTGTTCAACGCTGCAAGTGCCAAGGCCAACGGTGGCGAGCTGGAAATGACCGCCCGGGCGGGGCGCAACCTGACGCTGCGTGCCTATGCCACCTATCTCGACGCCACCTACAGCAAGTTCCCGGGCGCGCAGATCTTCATTCCGCGCACTTCGACGACTCCGCTCGCCCCGGCGACGGCAACGACGCCGGCCTTGCCGGGCCCCTGCCCGATCGCCGGCGCTTCCCCCTGCGGAAATTACGCCAATCCCTTCTACGATGCGTCGGGCAACGACATGATCCGCGCGCCGCGCACCACCTTCGGCGCCTCGTTCGATTATTCGCACGATGTCGGTCCGGGCTCGATCGGCATTTCCGGCAACCTGTTCCACTCGGCGAAATATTTCTGGGAGTTCGCCAACCGGCTGACTCAGCCTGCCTACACGATGGTGAACGCCGAGATTGCTTTCACGCCGAACAAGAAATGGGGTCTCCGCCTCAGCGTGTGGACACGTAACCTGACCAACGCGGTCGTCTATCAGCAGCTTCTTCCATCGGCGATGGCGGACGGAGTGACCTATGAGCGCCCGCGGACCTTTGGCGGTACCGCGTCGCTCGCATTCTGATTGACCATAGCCGCGCGCGGGTAGGCAGCATTGATGGATGAGATGGGCCGCAATTCGTACCGGGATTGCGGCCCATCGTTCTTGTCGAAGGCGCGAAGATGACGATCGCAGGCGATTATCCCCCTCCAGTCCTCGGCGAGCAATATCGCTCGCTCGCCGCGCTACTGGCGGGGGCAGCGAAGGCCTTCCCCGATCAGGAGGCCTATGTCTTCGAGGGTCGACGGCTGACCTACGGGGCATGGCACGCCAAGGCCATGTCGCTCGCCGCGGCCCTGGTCGAGCGCGGATTCGCGCCCGGGGATGTCGGCCTGGTGTTTCTCGATACATCCATCGACTATGCCATCTGCTTCGCAGCGATACAGTGCGCCGGCGGAATCTCGAGCGGGGTCAATACCCGGCTTGGGCGCCGCGAGGTCGGAGCGATCGTCGACCGCGCGGCGCCGAGCATGATCTTCGCCGAGGACGACGCAGTGATTTCCGGCGACGCGCCGGTCATTCGCCGCAGCGAGTTGCCAAGGCTACTCGAAGCACCGCCTCTGACGGCCCCGGTCGCGCGGGACCTGGCCGATCCGGCGGTGATCATCTGGACGAGCGGGACGACCGGAATGCCCAAGGGCGCGACCCACGACCAGTCGAGCCTGCGCGCCGCGACCATCACTTCGGGCCCAATGTCGGCACCCTTCGCGCGCCGGCTCAACTCGACTCCGTTCGCCCATGCCGGCTATGGCGGCAAGGTCTGGGAGCAGATTGCGTTCGGAATGACGACGGTGGTGCCGAGCCAGCCCTGGACTGCGCAGAAGATGCTGCGGCTGCTCGTCGAAGAGAAGATCAGCATCGGCGCCGGAGTGCCGACCCAATGGGCCAAATTGCTCGATCTGCCCGAGCTCGACGGCGCCGATCTCTCCCACCTCAAGATCGGAATCACCGCGACCGCGCCGGCTCCGCCCGAACTGATCGAGCGAGTCACCCGGCGGCTCGGAATCCCGCTCATCGTGCGTTATTCGATGACCGAATGTCCGTCGGTCACCGGCACTCGAGTCGGCGATTCGCCGGAGACCCTGTTCCGCACCGTCGGCCGGCCGCAGCCGGGAATCGAAGTGATGCTGGTCGACGAAGATCTGAAACCGAAGCCCAAGGGGGAGATTGGCCGCGTGCGGGTCCGTTGCGCTCAGGTGATGCGCGGCTATTGGCGCGACCCTGAACGCACGGCGGAAGTGCTCAGCGAGGACGGCTGGCTGCTCAGCGGCGATTATGGCTATTTCGACGAGAGCGGCAATCTCGTCCTCGCCGGCCGGACCAGCGAGATGTACATTCGCGGCGGATACAATGTCTATCCGATCGAGGTCGAACGAGTCCTCTCGGAGCATCCGGGGGTCGGGACAGCGGCCGTGATTGGCCGCAAGGCGCCGGTGATCGGCGAGATCGGCGTCGCCTTCGTCGTCCCCGCCGACCCGATCGCGCCGCCGAGCCTCGAGGAGTTACGCGCCGCGGTGAAGGCCGACCTGGCCGACTACAAGGCGCCCGACGAGCTGGTGATCGTCGACTCGCTACCCCTCACCTCGGTCATGAAGGTCGACAAGCTGGCGCTCCACGCCATGCTCGAGGGGCTGGACGCCGGGCGGATCGAAGGGCGGATTCGCAGTTAGAAGTCACTCCCGCGAAAGGAACGGGAGGACTGAACGGCGTCAATCGGCTCCCAGGATCATCGTCCCGCTCGAGCAAAACCAGCCGCCGGTGCCGCTGACGCAGGCGAGCTTCGCTTCCTTCACCTGGCGCTCGCCGCATTCGCCCCGCAGCTGGCGCGCAGCCTCGACCAGCAGGAACAGGCCGCGCATGCCGGGGTGGCAAGCCGAGAGGCCGCCGCCGTCGGTATTGGTCGGGAGCGCGCCGCCGACTCGGAGCCTGCCGTCCTCGACGAATGCGCCGCCCTCCCCTTTTTGGCAGAAGCCGAGATCCTCGAGCGTCACCAGGGTCATGTAGGTGAAGGCGTCGTAAAGCTCGCAGACATCGATCTCGTCTGGGCGGATACCGGCCCGGGCGAACGCCACGGGACCCGACATCGCCGCAGGCGAGGTCGTGAAATCCTCCCACTGGCTCATCGAGACATGCGAGCCGGCCTCGCCGGCTCCGAGCACCCAGACCGGCTTTACCGCCAGATCCCTGACCCGGTCCTCGGCGACCAGAATCACCGCGGCTCCGCCATCCGAGCGGATGCAGCATTGCAGCTTGGTGAACGGGTCGGCGATCATTGGTCCGTCGAGTACATCCGCGATGTCGATCGGCTCGCGGTAGGTCGCGAATGGGGTCAGCCAGGCGTTGTAGCGCGCCGAGACCGCGACTTCGGCCATCTGCTCGAGCGTCGTGCCATATTCATGCATGTGGCGGCGCGCGGCCATCGCATATTTGGAGATCAGGGAATGGCCGAACGGCGCCTCGAACTGGCTCGGCCCGCGTGTGCCCCAGGCAAGGCTGGCGGTGCGCAGCTTCTTCCTGAGATCGGTGCGCGCCGTCGAACCGTAAGCCAGCAGGACGACATCCGCCCGGCCTTGCGCAATCGCGTCGGCGGCATGGGCCGCCATCACTTCCCAGGTTGCTCCGCCGACACCGGTCGAATCGAGCCAGCGCGGCTTCAGCCCCATATATTCCGCGACCTCGATCGGCTGGATCGCACCCAGCCCGGCGGATGCGAAGCCATCGATGTCGGAAGGCTTGAGCCCGGCCTCGGCTAAAGCAATTCGCGAGGCCTGGGCGTGGAGCGCGAACGGAGTCGCTTCGGGCGAGCCGGGAAGCCCGGACAGCCCCACACCTGCAATCGCTACCCGCCGCCCCATTGCAGTCTCCTTCGCCTTACCCTGTCCCGCGATCTATACGAAGCTTCGGCGGACAGACTGTCACCTTCATGGGGACTCGTTCACCCGCGCCTGTAGCTTATTCCTCGAGACCATCACGGAAAGCGCGCGCCGCTTCCGCGCCGGAGGGGCAAGATTGCGATGAGCGAACAAGGCGACGACACGATTCTGGTCGACACGACCGGCGGAGTGATGCGCATCACCCTCAACAAACCCGAACGCGCCAACGCGATTTCCCCGGACCAGCGCGACCGGCTCATCGAACTGCTCGCCCGGGCGGACGGGGATCAGGACATCCGGGTCGTGGTGATCGCGTCCAACGGCAAGCATTTCTGCTCGGGCGCGGATGTCTCCAAGATGTCGGCGGCGATGGCCGGGCCTCGTCCGACCGGAACCACGCTGCGCACCATGCTCAACGGCGCGCAGAAACTGATCGCAGCGGTGCTCGACTGCGGCAAGCCCGTGATCGCCGCAGTGCAGGGGCCGGCGGCGGGCATGGGCGCGCATCTCGCCTTCGCCTGCGACCTTATCGTCGCGACCGAAAACGCCTGGTTCTCGCAGCCCTTCGTGCTGCGCGGTCTCTGCCTCGACGCCGCCGGCGCATACTTGCTGCCGAGGCGGGTCGGTCTGCAAAAGGCCAAGGAAATGGCCTTTCTCGGGGACAGGCTTCCGGCCGACGAGGCCAAGGCGCTGGGCATGGTCAACATCGTCTGCGCCGAGGCCGAGCTCGACGCCAGGGTGGACGCCCTCGCTGCCCGGCTCGCGAGCGCGGCGACGACATCGATCTCGCTTTCCAAGCGCCTGCTCAACGCCTCGCTCGACAGCGACCGCAACACAGCCTTCCTCGCCGAAGCCATGGCGCAGGAGATCAACAGCAGGACGGACGATGTGAAGGAGGGCGTCGCCGCCTTCATCGAGAAGCGCCCGACCAATTTCAGGGGACAGTGATGGCGAGCAGCCCACGCTTCGATCTTCCGACGATCGAGTCCGAGACCAGGCCATTCTGGGAGGCCGCGAAGAATGGGAAGTTGCTGCTCGGCAAATGCAATTCCTGCGAGCTCGTGCATTATTATCCGCGGCCGATGTGCCCGAAATGCTGGAGCGAGGATGTGTCCCTGGTCCCGGCGAGCGGGCGCGGCGAGATCTACACTTATTCGACCGTCTATGTGAACGACCTCCCTCCGTTCAACGCCCGCCTGCCCTATGTCGCGGCGCAGGTCGATCTCGAGGAAGGCGTGAGGATCACCACCAATATCGTCGAGTGCGAGATCGCGGACCTCGAGATCGGAATGCCGGTCGAATTGAGGTTCCAGGCGATCTCCGAGGACGTCACCATCCCGGTGTTCGCACCGCGCAGGAGCTGAAAGATGAGTGGAATTCTTGAAGGAAAGGTCGCTCTGGTCACGGGTGCCGGACATGGCATCGGCCGCGGCCATGCGCTCGAGCTCGCCCGCCAGGGCGCGAAGGTGGTGATCAACGATCTCGGTTCGTCGGTGAAGGGCGAGGGCCGCGGCGACGACGCCCAGGCGGTCGTCGATATCATCAAGGCGCGCGGCGGCGAGGCGATCGCCGATGGCGGCGATGTCAGCAACGAAGCCGATGCCGAAGCGATGGTCCGTCGCGGCATCGACGAATGGGGCCGATTCGATATCCT
>JAQGLD010000182.1 GCA_028293055.1 Alphaproteobacteria bacterium | reverse complement strand
CGCATGCCCTCCTCGCGTGCTCTGGCACCCTCGCGAAGCGCTTCGGCGCGCGTGCTGGAGGCCTCGGCCTGCGCTTCGCGGACCGCATCGGCAATCTCACGGCTGTCCTCGTCGGACCAATAGGCATTGCCGGGACGGCGAGCGGGCGGCGGAGCCGGGGGCGCCGGCGGCACCGGGGCGATCCCCGGGGTGGGCGGAGCTGGAGGAAAAGGTGCGAGCGGAGCGACCTGCGCGAGAGCCGCGAGACGCTCCCGAGCGATCGGCGCCCGCGGGACGGATGTCAGGGCTGGCGGAGCCAGCGGCGCCTGTGGCGGCACTTGGGCATCGGGGGCGACGGGACCGGCAAGTACGTCGGGAACGGTTGCGAGCGGCGGCGGGGCCAGCGGCGCGGCCGTTGCAGCCGGCGGCTGAGGAACCCGCACCACGGCCTCGACCGGCTTGAGCGCAGCGATCGGCGCAGCGACCAGCGCGCAGAGTGCGATTGCCGCGCGGATGAAGCGCGGATCGGGCGAGCCGGCGCGAAGCCGCCTTTCGAGGATCGCCTTGACCCGCCGGGCGAGTCCGGCGTCGGCCATGGCGGAGGCCGGGACGGTGAGCGCGACATATTGCTGGGCGCAGCTGAGCAGGGTCTGCGCGTAATGGCTCGGTTCGACATGTTCGAGCGCGCGGGCGTCCGCGGCTTCCTCGGCCTCGGCGACGAGCCGCCGCTCGAGCAGCCACATCAATGGATTGAACCAGAACAGGGCGACCACGAGCCTGGCGAGGATAAGCAACAGCCAGTCCCTCCGCGCGACATGGGCGAGCTCATGGGCGAGGACTGCATCGGCCTCCCCGGGGTCGCGCACCGTGTCCCGGTCGAGCAGGATCACTGGGCTTAGCCAGCCCCAGCTCATCGGCGCCGGCACGTCCGAGACGAGCAGACGCACCGGCCGCCGGCAGCCCGACGCTTCGACGGCACGAGCGAAGGCGGCGCGCCATTCCGGGCAGCCGACCTTGCTGCCGGTGCGGGTCCAGCGGGACAGCGTGGCAAGGCCGACGCCGAGCCTCAGGAGGACCATCATCACCCCGCCGAGCCAGGCGAGCTCGATCAGCGGAGTCGGATCGTCCCACATGCCCCGCGCCGGCGCTGTCGCGGCGCCGGCAGTGAAGTCGAGCGCTCCGGTCGGCATCGGCTGCGCGCTTTCATAGACGGTCCGGGTCACCACCGGCAGCGCCGGCAGCAGGAAGCTGATCAACGGCAGCAACAGGATGACCGCGACTCCGGTGCGGAGCACCGCCGAGCGCTCGCCGGCGCTCCGCGAGCGCAGGAGGGCAGCGATGAGCAAGGAAGCGGCGCCGATCATCGCCGAT
Source organism: Alphaproteobacteria bacterium (assembly GCA_028293055.1). GTDB lineage: Bacteria > Pseudomonadota > Alphaproteobacteria > Sphingomonadales > Sphingomonadaceae > Allosphingosinicella. The sequence continues at coordinate 3,976 of JAQGLD010000182.1, read as the reverse complement.
TTCCAGGCCATTTCGGTGAGGAAGTCGAAACTCATGACCTGCGCTCCCTTGCTTCGTCGATCGCGCGCTGGAGGGCTTCCAGCTCCTTGGGATCGAGTGATTTGGTAAGACCGAGCAATGCCGTCGCGGCGCTCGCCGCAGAGCCGTTGAAGAAGGTCTTCACCACCTGGCGAAGCGCCGATTCGCGGACCTTCGAAGCTTGCGGCACCGGGGTGTAGACATAGGCCTGGTCGGCCACCCGGTGGCGGATCATGCCCTTGCCTTCGAGCCTGGCGAGCAGGGTACGCACCGCGGAATGGCTCGGGGCATCGGCCATCGCCCCGCGCACCTCGGCGGCGGTCGCTTCGCCGGCGCTGCACAGCAATTCGAATATTTCGCGCTCGCGGCGCGGCAGGCCTTCGATCATCGCGACTCGCTTTCCACTGCCCGTCCGGCTGCTACACCTGTAACATGCCACATTTGTAGCAGGATGCAAGTCGGTTGGTCGGCGCCAGCAGGGCCTTCGTCGAAGGAAATTCTCGTTTCGCATTCCAGGCGAGGAATTTTGAGGCGCAAGCCGCGTGTCGTGGGTTGAGCGCGAAAACCAATATGCAGGAGCTACGACATGATACCGACACGCCAGTTGGGCCGCGACGGCCCCAGAGTCTCCGCGATCGGCCTCGGCTGCATGGGTATGTCCGAATTCTATGGCGCCCGCGACGATTCCGAATCGATCGCCACCATCCATCATGCGCTGGAGTGCGGCATCGACTTCCTCGACACCGCCGACATGTACGGGGTCGGGCGCAACGAGGAGCTGGTCGGCCGCGCCATTGCCGGGCGCCGCGATACCGTCTTCCTCGCCACCAAATTCGGCAATGTCCGCGGAGCCGACGGAAGCTTCGGCGGCGTCTGCGGCACTCCGGACTATGTCCGTTCGGCCTGCGAAGCGAGCCTGCGGCGCCTGGGGGTCGATGCGATCGACCTCTATTATCAGCACCGAGTCGATCCCAAGGTTGCGATCGAGGAAACGGTCGGCGCGATGGCCGAGCTCGTGACGGAGGGCAAGGTTCGCTATCTCGGCCTCAGCGAGGCCGCCCCGGCCACGGTCCGCCGCGCCCACATTGTCCACCCGATCACCGCCCTGCAGACCGAATATTCGCTGTGGAGCCGCGAACCCGAGGATGAATTGCTGGCGACGGTGCGCGAGCTCGGCATCGGCTTCGTTCCCTACAGCCCGCTCGGCAGAGGCTTCCTCACCGGCCGGTTCCGCACGCCGGAGGATTTTCCGGAGGACGATTATCGCCGCAACCATCCGCGTTTCACCGGCGAGAATTTCGATCGCAACCTCGCCTTGGTCGAGGAAATCGAGCGCATGGCCGAAGAGAAAGGCTGCACTGCCGCCCAGCTCGCGCTCGCCTGGGTGCTCGCGCAGGGGGAGGATCTGGTGCCGATCCCGGGAACCAAGCGGCGCAAATATCTCGACGAGAATATCGGCGCGCTCGATGTTCGCCTGAGCGAGGCGGATCTCGAACGGATCGACCGCATCCTTCCGCCGGGCGCCGCCTCTGGACAGCGCTATCAGGCGCAGAGCATGGCTGCACTGAACCTCTGACCAGAACGGCCGGACGGACGCCGGGTCGCCCAACTTACCGGGTTCGTCACTGTGGCGCTGCTCTAATCCGGTTTGCGAGCGATGATCTCCAGCACCAGCGGAGTCGTCATCCAGGCGCCTGTCGGCAACCGATCGAGCGCATTCGCCATGCATTGCGCCTCGGCCGCGTCGACATAGCCGAGCTCGGCTAGACGCAGCGCTCCGGTCGCCATGAATGCCGCAGGCCATTGCCAGACGAAGTCATCGCGTTGCACGGTCTCGATCATCGGCCTCACCGAGACGACCTCCAGCCCTTCCGCCTCTAGCCATGAAGGCAGATGAAGGGCGATGTCGGGCTCGCCGCCGGAATCGCGCCAGCTCTGCATCACCAGGGTGCGGAATCGTTCGACAACGGGGTCCGGCGGCAGCGTGCGCCAGGCGCCGTAATCGCCATATTCGTGGAACAGGGCGGTGCCGCCGGGCTTGATGGCTCGGGCGACATGGCCGACGGTCCGCTTCGGGTCGGAGACGAACGAAAGGAGCCAGCGGCACCAGCTCGAATCGGCGAAGGCCTCGCCGAAATCCTGCTCGGCGACGTCCTGCTCGCGCGCCTCGACATTGCGGAGCCCGAGGCTTGCAGATCGGGACTCGAGCGCATCGAGGAACCGCCGCGACCGCTCGAGCGCAACGACCCGGCCCGAAGCCCCGACGATCTCGGCGAGGTCGACGGCCGCGAAGCCCGGCCCGGCGCCGACGTCGACGACGCACTTGTCCGGCCCGATCCCTGCTCGCCGGAACCCAGCGAGCATTTGCTGGCGCCAGACTCGGTGCTGGAGCCCGAGCCGCTCGATTTCCTCATCCTGCGTCCCGAGGACGTAATCGCGATCTTTCATGCGCGGCGCATAGCCCAGGGAGGGCCTGCGCCTACCCGATTCTTGCGGTCAAACGCGCCGCCGGTCGGTAACGAAAAAGGGCGGCCCGTTTCCGGACCGCCCCTTGTCTTGAAGAGTGGCTGGATCAGCGCTTCGAGAACTGGAAGCTGCGGCGAGCCTTGGCCCGGCCATACTTCTTGCGCTCGACGACGCGCGGATCGCGGGTCAGGAAGCCTGCCGACTTGACCACCGCGCGAAGCGCCGGCTCGTACCGGGTCAGCGCCTGGCTGATGCCGTGCTTGACCGCTCCGGCCTGGCCGGAAAGGCCGCCGCCGGCGACGGTGCAGACGACATCATATTGCTCGCGGCGCTCGGCCACGTCGAACGGCTGGTTGATCACCAGGCGAAGCGTCGGACGCGCGAAATAGACGGTCTGATCGCGGCCGTTGACCAGGATCTTGCCGGAGCCGGGCTTCAGCCAGACGCGGGCGACGGCGTCCTTGCGGCGGCCCGTGGCATAAGCGCGGCCCTGCTTGTCGATCTGCTGCTCGCGCAGCGGCATCGTCGGAGCGGCCGGCTCGACCGGGGCGGCGGGCGCCTCGGCTTCCGGGGAGGCGTCGGCGGCAGGCGCAGGGGCCGGGGCCGGAGCAGCCACCGGTGCGCCGGTCAGCGCGGCGAGATCGGAAAGCGATTGACGGGTATCGGACATCAGGCACCCACCTTGTTCTTGCGGTTCATGCCCGCGACATCGAGAGTTTCGGGGCTCTGGCCGCCGTGCGGATGCTCGGTGCCATTATAGAGGTGAAGGGCACGCATCTGGTCGCGCCCGAGCGGGCCGCGCGGGATCATCCGCTCGACCGCTTTCTCGAGGATGCGCTCCGGGAAGCGGCCCTCGAGGATCTTGCCAGCGGCAACGCCCTTGATTCCGCCGGCATAGCCGGTGTGGCGGTAGTAGATCTTGTCCTGCAGCTTCTTGCCGGTGAACCGAACCTTGTCCGCGTTGATCACGACGACATGGTCGCCGCAATCGACATGCGGGGTGTAGCTCGGCTTGTGCTTGCCGCGCAGGATGTTGGCGACGATCGAAGCGAGACGCCCAACGACCAGGCCATCGGCATCGATCAGATGCCACTTCTTCTCCACTTCGGCCGGCTTGGCCGACTTGGTGGTCTTCATCAGCGCCTTCATGGGCCCCAACTCCGTTCGAGGGTATAGCCCTCAGCTGAAAACGAACCGCGCCGCCCGATGCCAAGAGCAAAGGGGGCGGCGCTCACGAACGGCCAAATGACAGTGGAGACCCGATAAGTCAAGGAAAACAGGGCATCTGACGAGAGGTAAAATAATACCTGCCAGATTTCGCTAGCCAACCCTTTTACCGCCTCGCCCTCGTTCGTAGCTTTGGGATCCCAAGCCAGCGATTTTTGAGCGACGGCGCTTGCGCCCGAGTGCAACATAGTTATGCTGCGATGCAGCAGTGCGCATAAGGATTCGCCGGTTGAAGAAAATCGAAGCGATCATCAAGCCGTTCAAG
>JAQGLD010000140.1 GCA_028293055.1 Alphaproteobacteria bacterium | reverse complement strand
TTCTGGATCGTGCCCGAGAGCTGGTCCTGGCGGACTCCCTGCTCCTCGGCGGCGACGATGTAGAAGGCCATCACCGGCAGCACCGCGCCGTTCATCGTCATCGACACGCTCATCGTGTCGAGCGGGATCCCGTCGAACAATATCTTCATGTCGTCGAGCGTGTCGATCGCGACTCCCGCCTTACCGACATCGCCCGTGACTCGCGGATGATCGCTGTCATAGCCGCGGTGGGTGGCGAGATCGAAGGCGACCGAAAGGCCCTTCTGCCCGGCAGCGAGGTTGCGGCGGTAGAAGGCGTTACTATCCTCGGCGGTCGAGAAGCCGGCATATTGGCGGATCGTCCACGGCCGGCCAGTATACATCGAGGCATAAGGGCCGCGGGTATAGGGCGCGAAGCCGGGCAGGCCGGAATGGAATCCGGCCGAATCCTCCTCGGCATAGAGGGGCTGGACGTCGATCCCCTCCGGCGTGCGCCAGGTGAGATCATTGCCCTTCACCTCCTTGGCGGCGGCGGCGTCCCAATCGGCCCTGGTGGGTTTGTCCGTGCTCATCTCATCGTTTCCCGGCGAAGGCCGGGATCCAGAATCCCGTGACCTTCGAAATCTGGACCCCGGCCTTCGCCGGGGAACGGCATTTCAATGCGCCTCCCTCGGCGTTTCCATCAGCTCGACCAGCACTCCGCCCATGTCGCGGGGGTGGACGAAGATGACCGGAGTGCCGTGCGCGCCGATGCGCGGCTCGCCGAGCACCCTGGCGCCCTTGGCCTCCATTTCGGCCTTGGCCTCGTGGATGTCGGCAACCTCGAAGCAGATATGGTGCTGGCCTCCGGCCGGGTTCTTCTCGAGGAACTTGAGGATCGGCGAATCCTCGCCGAACGGCTCGAGCAATTCGATCTGGCTGTTCGGAGTGTCGACGAAGCAGACGCGGACCCCCTGCGGCGGCAGGTCGAACGGTTCGTGGATCCTGGTCGCGCCGAGCAGGTCGCGATAGAGCGCGACGCTCCGCTCGATCGACGGAGTCGCGATCCCGACATGGTTCAGGCGGCCGATCAGCATTGCGGCATCCTCGTCTCTCCGCCGTCCAGCGCGAAGCGCGCGCCCTTCTTGGTCCAATGCTCGGTAAAGGGCTGGGTCCCCGAATAGGTGACGTCGAAGCCGACATCCTTCTGGATGTTGGTGATCGTCCCCTGGATCTCGTCGCCTTGCGCGCCGGTATCGGCGGCGGCGCTCTCATTGCCGTAGAGCGTCCGGATCGGTCCCGACCGCTCGGGGCCTGCAGGAGTCAGCTCGGTGATCGTCACGGCGGCCGAGGTGCAGCCCTGGCCGGTGAACCCGCCTTCCTCGTAGATCGCCGGGAATTCGGTGAAGGCGCCGGTCAGCTTCCACTTGGGGGGCGCTCCGAAATCTGCCCCGACGACCGCCTCGGGCCAGTTTCCGGCGACTTTGAAGCCGCCATCGTCGGTCGGGACGAGATAGTGGACCGCAAGCGCCCCGACGCAAGCGTGGCAATTGTCGGAAGCGGTGCCCGGGCTGAGTAAAACTGCGCGGTCGCCGACCCAGATGAGCTTGCCCGGACGGTAGGAAAGCGTCCTGCCGCCGAGGTCGAGGGTCGCCGCACCGGCGGTGCCGAAGGCGGCGGCGAAGGCGCGGCTGAGCTGCTCGGGCGCCGGCATGGAGCGGACGTCGAGCGTCGGAGTGGCGACCACCACATTCTCGACCGGCGCAGGCGCGTCCTGGGCGATGCTGACATTGGCTTCCGGCGCGCTCTTGCCGCCGCCGACGTCGCTGCCGAGCCATAGCCCGGCGAGGATAGCGACGGTCACTCCCACGATCGCCGCCATCGCATAGACGATATTGCGCTTTCTGTTGTCCGCGCCGGGCTCCGACGCGATCGCCGTTGTCGGTGCCGCCGCAGGCTCCGGCGCCGCTCCGCCGAGAAGCCTTTTTTTCTCCAGCTCGAACTCGGCATCGCTCAGCGCGCCGCTCGTACGCAGGCGCTGCAGCCGCTCGAGCTCCTCATAGCGGGAGCTCACCAGACCGGTCCTTCCGGGCGCACAGTCACAGATCGGATCCGCAGGGGTAGATATCGGCGGGCGCGAACGGATCGAGCGGGCAGGCCTGGGCGCGCATGCTGTGGATGGCATGCAGCAGGAAAAGGCCGGCGCCGGCGACGACGAGAGCTCGGAAGAGGTGGCGATATCGGATCATAATGGAATGTTGTCGTGCTTCTTCCAGGGGTTTTCGAGCTGCTTGTTGCGAAGCTTGCGCAGGCCGAGCGCGATCCGCCGGCGGGTCGAATGCGGCATGATCACCTCGTCGATAAAGCCTTTCGATGCCGCGACGAAGGGATTTGCGAAGCGCGCCTCATATTCGGCGGTGCGCGCCGCGATCTTTTCGGGATCTCCGATATCCTTGCGGAAGATGATCTCGACCGCGCCCTTCGCGCCCATCACCGCGATCTCGGCCGACGGCCAGGCGTAATTGAGGTCGCCGCGCAGATGCTTCGACGCCATGACGTCATAGGCGCCGCCATAGGCCTTGCGGGTGATCACAGTGATCTTGGGCACCGTCGCCTCGGCATAAGCGAAGAGCAGTTTCGCGCCGTTCTTGATGATCCCATTATGCTCCTGGGCGACCCCCGGCAGGAATCCGGGCACGTCGACGAAGGTGACGATGGGGATGTCGAAGGCGTCGCAGAAGCGGACGAAGCGCGCCGCTTTCTTCGAAGAGGCGATGTCGAGCACCCCGGCGAGCACCATTGGCTGGTTGGCGACGAAGCCGACGCTGCGGCCCTCGATCCGGCCGAAGCCGGTGATGATGTTCGCCGCGTGGGCCGGCTGGACCTCGAAGAAGTCGCCTTCGTCGACCGTCTTTCGGATCAGCTCGTGCATGTCGTAGGGGCGCGACGCACTGTCCGGGATCAAGGTGTCGAGGCTGTCCTCGATCCGGTCCCATGGATCCGGACAAGGGCGCTCCGGCAGATCGTGGCGGTTCGACAGCGGCAGGAAGTCGAAGAAGTCGCGGGTGGCGAGCAGTGCCTCGATATCGTTCTCGAAGGCGACGTCGG
>JAQGLD010000120.1 GCA_028293055.1 Alphaproteobacteria bacterium | reverse complement strand
GTGGAGCTACCCGCGCGCGAGACTCCTGTAATGGGTGAGCGGGTGAAGGGAATCGAACCCTCGTCGTAAGCTTGGGAAGCTTCTGCTCTGCCATTGAGCTACACCCGCGGCGGCGCCCCGATTGCCATGAGCGGCGGCTGCGGGTCAACCTCGATCAGCATGTTCGAACCTCGTTACCTGCCGGCGCCATATCTCGGCCCGTTTCAGACCGGCAGCTTTCCAGCGAGCGGCTGGCTAAGTCTGCCGTGGCCAAGCCGTCGAGTTCACAGGTAGCGTGAGATCGCCTTGAAATCCTCTATCGCCTTGGCGGCACCCCCCTGGTCGGCGGCGTGGTTGAGGCAATGATCGATATGGTCGTTGATAAGCGCCCGCTTGGCGCTCGCAATGGCTTTCTCAACCGCGTCGAGTTGCTGGGCGAGGTCCACGCAGCTGCGCTCGTTCTCGATCATGGTGACGATGCTGCGCAGGTGACCGCTGGCCCGGTTGAGCCGCTTGATGATTGCCGGGTGGGTGCCGTGCTTGTGCTCAGTCATGGCTCTTTTTGTCATGCAGAGCGTTCGGTGTCGAGCGATCGACATATCCCCCCGGGGGGATGCTGAAGGGCAGGGAACCATGTTCTATCTCGTAATCAAGGCACTGGTTTCCGGCGCGATCATCGCAATCGTGTCCGAGACCGCAAAACGCTATCCCGGTTGGGGCGCGCTGGTCGCGTCGCTCCCACTCGTTTCGATCCTTGGAATGATCTGGCTGTGGCGGGACAAGCCGGACATCGGCAACATGTCGGCCCATTCGTCGGCGACCTTCTGGTATGTGCTGCCGTCGCTGCCGATGTTCCTGGCCATGCCGGCGCTGTGGAACAGGGGATGGAGCTTCTGGACCGCACTCGCGCTCGGCTGCCTCCTGACCATCATGCTTTACAGCCTGATGACCTGGCTTGGGCCGCGCTGGGGGCTTCGGCTCTAGGGTCGAAACCTGGTCGGTTCCGGCCCTATTAGGTGCAGAACCGGCCGCCTTACGGCGTAGCGCGATAGACTTGAATCTCGGCTTCGCGGCCTCCGCGCGAGGGGGCGGCGACGAACAACCGGTCCTGCTCCGCCACGAACAAGCCGGTTCGCGCGCCGGCGGAGGTCTCGATCAATCCCGCCGGCCTATAGCCGTTGCCCATGTCGTGGAACACTGCCACCGCACCTGAGCCGCAAATGAGATAGAGACGATGCCGTTCCCCATCGAAGAAGACGTCGTCGGCGTCGCCGCATGCGGCGCTGTCGGTCAGCGCCTCGCCCTTACTCGCGATCCTCGTTTCGAGCCGAGCCGGTGAGCGATAGGCTATGGCGGCGGTCCGGCCGGACGCATCGAGCGCGAGCGGATAATTCGATCCATGCCGGGCTTCCCATCGGGCCAATATTCGAGTGCTTGCAAGGTCCCCCAGGATGATCGCGTTTCGATCCGGCACGTTGACCAGGACCCTGTCGCCGTCGAGCGAGAACCCTTCCGGATGGCCTGGCAGGGCAAGTCTCGCGACGATCCGGCGAGCGCTGGGATCGATGATAGCGAGCCCTCCGGTGCCGTAGCCGACGACAAGTCGATCGCCGCTCGGACTGACATGGAGATTGTCGGCATCGTCGCCGACCTTCAGGACGCCGGCCGGCACGAGATCCGATCCGCGATAGAAGCGAACCGTTCCGTCGCCACCGCAGGCGACGGCGATTTCGTCCGTCCTGGCAAGGTATGCGATGCCTTGCGGCTCGCTCAGCCCGGTGATCCGGAGCGACGATGTGCGCCCTTCGAGGTCTAGCGCGTCGACGCTGCCATTGCCCAATTCGGCGACGAAGAGCCGGTGACGCTTCAGATCGATGGCCAGATGGTCGATGCGGCCGGAAACGCCGGCCAGCGGGATTGATCGCTCGAACACGAGCGGCGCCGGCTCCGAGGAGGCCGGCCGCTCGCAGGCCAGCAACGCTGCGCAACCGATCAGCGTCACAAGTCCGGATGGCCTCAATGGCCCTCTCCGGCGGGCCCTTCCTGTCACCTTGCCGTCTTCACATGGCTGAGAGCCTCGCCCATCGCCTGGGCCAGCCGGACCGCGTCGTCATTGGCCCAGAAGTGCATGAAGAACAGGCGCGGCTCGTCGTCGAGCATGTGGTTGTGGAGGGCGGTCACCTCGATTCCGCGCGCCCGCAGGGTTCGGAGAACCGGATTGACCTCGTCGGCGGTCAGGACCAGGTCGCCGGCGATCGCCGCCCGGCCGGAGCCGGTGGGCTGAAAGTTGATGGCGATCGCCGAGCCCATCGCCTCGGGGACGACCATGCCGCCCTCGTGAGGCGTTTCTGCTCGCGGGATGCTGAAGGCATAAATGGGGCCGTTGGCCTTGCCCTTGTGACCAAGCGCGCGGTCGAGAGCAGAAGTGTCGAGGTCGAGGGGCGCCGGCACGGCCGGAGGCGCCGATGCGAAGGGCGTTCCGCTCAGCGCGAGCGCAGCGCGAAGCGTCGCTGCGAGGGCGCCGCCGTCGCTGCCATGACCCGCGACATGCATGTACATGGTGTGAGGGCTCGAGCCGAGCAGGTGATTGTGCAGCGCCGTAATCTCGATGCCGCCCTCGAGGAGGCGCTTCATCACCGGATTGACCTCTTCCTCGGTGAGGACGAGATCGCCCATCACCACGACATTGTGGCTCGTGCGCATGAAGGCGAGCCAGGAGCCTAAGGCAAGGCCGGGCTTGAGGCTCACCCCGCCGAGCGTGACATGGAGGTCGCTGCGCGGCAGCCCGATCCGATAGACTCCGCCCGGCATCTCCATGCCTGGCTTGCCGAGCGCAGTGGCGACCCCATCCTCCCAAGGCTCGGCGCCCCATGCGGGGGCCGCCAACGCAAGAAGGCCCAGCAGGCCGAGTGTCGCTGCAAATCTCATCATTCTCTCCTTCATGCCTGAACGAAATCAACCGATCAGCACATAGACCGCGCCCAAGGCGGCGCAGGTGCCGAGGACCGGCAGCACGCCGGCCCTGAACCGGAACACCGCGACGATCGCCCCCGCGGCCAGCAACAAGGCGGGCCAGTTGATCGAGGCCAGCACCGGAACATCGAGCGTTCCGCCAGCGAAGGGTAGAGGGCGGACCGTGCCGAACAAAGTATGTATCGCGAACCAGACCGCGAGGTTCAGGATCACTCCCACCACGGCGGCGGTAATCGCCGCAAGCGCGGCCGACAGAGCGCGATTTCCGCGGAGGCGCTCGACGAAAGGGGCGCCTGCGAAGATCCACAGGAAGCAGGGCACGAAGGTCACCCAGGTGGTGAGCAATGCGCCAAATGTCGCGGCGACAAGCGGCGGCAGGCCGGTCGCCTGCCGGAAGGCGGCGAGAAAGCCTACGAACTGGGTCACCATGATCAGCGGACCCGGAGTGGTTTCGGCCATCCCCAGTCCATCGAGCATCTCGCCTGGCCTCAGCCAGTGATAGGTGCCGACCGCCTCCTGCGCGACATAAGCGAGCACCGCATAGGCTCCTCCGAAAGTCACCACCGCCATCTGGCTGAAGAATATGGCGATGCGGGTGAACGTGTCGTCCGGGCCGAGCAGGAGCAGCAAGGCGGCGACCGGGCCCAGCCAGAGCAGCAACAGCACCGAAGAGATGCGCAGCGACCAGGAGAGGTTCGGACGCGCATGCTCCGGAAGTTCCTCGCCCAACGCGGTGTCACGATCGTGCACCACCGCGCCATTGCCGGACCCGTGACCGCCACTGCCCTGGAAGGCCGCCAGCCCGGCCCGGCTGCCGAAGAACCCGACCAGCGCGGAGGCGAGCACGATCAGCGGAAAGGGCGCGCCGAGCAGGAAGATGGCGAGGAAGGCGGCAGCTGCCAGCCCGCGCATGACATTGTTCCTGAGCGCGCGGCCGCCGACACGCACCACTGCCTGGAGCACGATCGCCAGAACCGCGGCCTTCAGCCCGAAGAAGAGCCCGGTCACCAGCGGCACCTGGCCAAGCAGGACATAGATGTAGCTCAGGCCGAGAATGGCCAGGAAACCCGGAAGCACGAACAAGGCGCCGGCGACCAGCCCGCCGCGCGTCTTGTGGAGCAGCCACCCGATATAGATGGCGAGCTGCTGAGCCTCCGGGCCAGGGAGGAGCATGCAATAATTGAGCGCGTGGAGGAATCTCTCCTCGCCAATCCATTTTTTCTCGTCGACGAGGATGCGGTGCATCACCGCAATCTGGCCGGCCGGGCCACCGAACGACAGGGCTGCGATTCTCGCCCAGACGCGCACCGCGTCGCGGAAAGAAATGCCGTGATCGCGCGGTCGAGCCCTTGATTCGTCAGGAACGGTTGGGGCGTTCATCGCGGGACCTTCCGATTGCTGAAATAGGCATGGAGCTGGTCGAGCGCGTCGCTGCCCCGCTTTATGCGTTCGGAATCGTCCTCGCTGGAAGCGCAGATTCCAGTGAGCATCGCGCCGAGGCCGGCCGCTTCGGGCCGGTCGAACTTGCCGTCTCCGATGTCGAGCTCATGGATCAGCTCGCCGATGGCTATGAGGGCCGGATCATCAGGACCGCCCCGTAACAGGAGCGTCTCGAAGCTGCAGCGGTCGTCTTCGTGCGTGAACTCGGCTTCGGCCATATCGAAGCGCAGCTCGCCCGGCGCGGGCAGATAGGACCTGCCGTCGACGAATTTGAAGCTGGCCTCCGCATCGATGAATCGGCGGATCAGCCATGCCGAGGCGATGCGATCTACGTGGACGCCGCGACGGGTCACCCAGATCCGGCTCCTGAGCGCGCCGCGCTCGATCGCGGGGGCCGCCTCGGACCGGCCGATGTCCGGATGGCTGAACCGGCGCGCCTCCAGCTCGCGGAGAGCGGCTTCTGCGTTCTGGCGTCCATCGGCGCCGAAGAAATCGAGTTGGACGATGTCGGCGAGGCGTCGGCGAAGCCGCTCGATTTCGGAGCCCGCTATCGGTGCGGCGTTGATCAGCCGGCGCGCCTCCTGCGCAATGTCTTCATAGTCCGAGTCGCGAATCGCATCGAACTCGGCACGAAGCTCGGCATCGCTCTGGCCGGCGACCAGTCTCGCCTCGATCAGGATCGCGTCGCCGCCGCTTTCGCGTATCTCGGCGAGCAAGGCGGAAAATGCCTCGGACGCTTGAGCGTTGGAAGGCAGCGCATGGACCGCATTCTTGAGAGGCACCGCTCCGAGCGCCTGGAGCCGCCGGCCGATCTTCACCCGCAAATAGGAGGGCTTCGCCGGCAGATGGTGGAGAAGGACGAGCCAGGGGGTCTCGCGATGGTCCTGCATGATACACGTGTATCATTCATTCTGACGAAAGATACAGATGTGTTATCGACGGGTGGCCGGTGATGTCCCTGGCCGCAGGCAGCATATGCCTACGCCCAAGGCAGCGTTAACCATGTTTCCGCACCTTATATTACCGCCTTGCGTGTCACATGCTCGCAAGGATTTGAGCCTTTAATCAAGACGTTCGGGGCAGCGATGCTGAAGTTTTTCCGCAAGGCCGTGACTGAGGCACCGGCGCCCGCCCCGGGCCCG
>JAQGLD010000034.1 GCA_028293055.1 Alphaproteobacteria bacterium | reverse complement strand
TCCGGATCTGGTCGTGCACGGGCCATTGCTTGCCACCTTGCTGGTCGACCGGCGGCTGCGCGACGAGCCCGGCGCGCGCCTGGCTTCCTTTGCCTTCCGCGCCGAGCGGCCGGCTTTCTGTGGCCAGGAACTGGCGCTGCTGCGCGACGGCGACTCGCTCTCCGTCCTCGTCGCAGGGCAGGTGGCGATGCGTGCGGAGGCTTCGACCTAGAGTGTGTTCGAGCCAAGTGGAAACACTTGGCGGCTTGGAACACACGGCAAGCAAAGGAAAACTAGACGCTGGACCGGTTCAACTGAACCGGGACAGAGTCTAGAAGTCGATCAGCTTGCGCTTGCGCAGGAAGTCGAGAGTGATCCCGCTCGCCTGGTCGAGCAACTCGGGCTGGCCGGCGTAATAATGATTGGCGCCCTGGATCGTGTGATACTGCTTGTCCGGGCTTGCGCAGGCGGCGAAGACCTCGCGCATGTGGGCTGGCGGGGCGCCGTCGTCGGCGCTGTTCTCGATCGCGAGGAACGGCACGCCGAGGTGGCGGGCGCATTCGGTGGCGTCGGCGCGGCTGTCGTCGATCGACCATTGCGACAGCCATGAGCGCAAGGTGCAGAAGCGGGCGAAGCCGACCGGGCCGGTATTGACCGTCTCGGGTATTCCGGACAGGCACCAGTTGGGCTTGCGCTCGCTCGGCTCCACGGTCGGGTCGATGTAGCGTGGATCGGCCATTGTGCGATGAACGACGAAGCCGCGTTCGACCTCATTGCCGCCCCGGTCGCGAAACATGGCGAGCTTGTCCTTCACCCAGGACGTAATCCGCCGCATGCGCGCCAACTGGGCTGAGCGATAATCGGCAACGAACCCTGCCGAATAAGGCGGCTGCATGGGATTGGCCGGATCGTAGAGGTCGTATCGCGGATCGCGCCGATCGGGATCGCTCTCGTCGACCACCGAAGGGTCGAGCGCCTCGACGAGGATTCGGGCGCGCGAGACGCTGGCGGCCTGGAAGATCAGGGCGTCGCCGGGGATTAGTCCGGCGCCGACGATGTCGACCGGGTCGCCATTGGGCGTGTCGGTGATCGTCGGATTCTCGGCCTGCGACTGGTAGAAGACGGCGAGCGGACCGCCGCCGCTCCAGCCGACGATGACGATTTTCTCGTAGCCGAGCTCTTCCTTTGCGTGACGGATCCAGGCGCCGAAATCGAGGAGCACCTTCTCGAAGATCAGCACCGAATCGTTCTTGAAGTAGCGGTTGCGCGCGCACATCACATGGCAGCCGAGCCTGACCAGGCTGCGCGGTACCGGCAGCACATCCATGGATGTCTGCGGGTGCATGAAGAAGAACAGGGTCTTCGATGGCCGGTCCTTGGGCCGAAGCAGCATCGCTTCCACATGGACCATGCCCTGGCTGCCGCCGAAACCGTAAGTCTCGTTGAACGTCCGTTTCTCGGGATAGCTTAACGGGATCCACTCGACCTGAATGTCGACGGCGGCGTCTGACATGCTCTCTCTTCCTTGCTTTTGCTTGTTGCCGGGTCAGGCAGCCTCGAGGATCGAGACATAATTGGCGACCCCGCTGCCGCCCATGTTGAACACGCCGCCCAGGCTCGGGCCGGGAAGCTGAAGGTCGCCGGCTTCGCCCGAAAGCTGCATGGCGGCGAGGGCGTGCATCGACACTCCGGTCGCGCCGATCGGATGGCCTTTGGACTTGAGGCCGCCCGAGCGGTTGACCGGGAGCGCGCCGTCGGCCGCGACCAGGCCGTTCTTGATCACGCTCGCGCCCTGGCCGAGCGGGGCGAGGCCCATCGCCTCATATGTCATCAGCTCGGCGATGGTGAAGCAATCGTGGACCTCGGCGAAGGACAGCTCCCGCACTCCGATACCCGCCGATTGAAGCGCCGCGCTCCAGGCGCGCGCGGCACCGCCGAGCATTGTGGAATCGCGGTGCATCAGCGGCAGCAGGTCGTTGACCTGGGCGGTGGCCCGGAACCGCACGCGGCGCGCGAGCGCCTTGGCCGTGTCGGAGTCGGCGAGGACAATTGCCGCGGCGCCGTCGGAAACCGGGGAGCAGTCCATCCGCTTGAGCGGCGGCGCGACCATCGGATTCTTGTCGCTGACCTCGCGGCAGAAATCGTAGCCGACATCGCGCCGCATCTGCGCGTAGATATTGTCGACTCCGTTGAGGTGGTTCTTGGCAGCGATCATCGCCAGAGCGTCGGACTGGTCGCCATAAAGGTCGAAATAGGATTGCGCGATCCGGCCGAAGACTCCTGCGAAACCCCCGACGATATCGCTCTCGCTGCGCCGGTGGCTGGCGCCGAGCAGGTTGTCGCCGACCTGCTGGCCCGGCAGTCCGGTCATCTTTTCCGCGCCGACCACCAGGGCGATACGGCCACGGCCGGCCCGGATGAAATCGATCGCGGAATAGACTGCGGCGGATCCCGAAGCACAGGCATTCTCGCAACGGACCGCGGGTTTGTAGCGAAGCTCGGCTACGCTCTCCATCGGCAGCGACGACGGGAAGTCCTGGCGCGAGAATCCGCTGTTGAACAGGCCGAAGAAGATGCCGTCGACATCGTCGGGGGCGATCCCCGCCGACTCGATTGCCGGCCTCGCCACCAGCCCGGTGAGATCCTCGAGGTCGGCGGCGTCGAGCTTTCCGAAGGGCGAATGCGCCCAACCCACGATGTAGATGTCGTCGCTCATGTTCAGGCTTTCGAGAGGGTTCAGCTGGACTCGAGGGTCCGGCGAAAGAGTGGCGCGGCGGCAGCAAGGCAGACGACCGCCACGACGGCGGAGCCTGCGACAACGATGGCGAGGGCCGTACCCATTGCCTTGCCGGCCGGATCGAGCGCGGTAGAGATCAACGCGACCAGGGTGGGACCCGCGCCGATTCCGATCAGCATCGTGATCATCAGGAACAGGGCCGTGATCCGTCCGCGATATTCGTTCGGGGTGATCCGCTGCAGCGCCGCAGCGGCTGCGCCCATGAACGGCATCGCGACGAAGAAGAGCGGAGCCATGCCGAGCGCGAACCACAAGGGACTTCCGCTGAGCAGGCCGGCGATCGCGGTCGGAACGCAGAGCGGCACGAAGAGGACGAAATAACGAAGATAGGAATCCCCGCGGCCAAGCGCTGCCTGGCGGTCGGTCCACCAGCCGATCACCGCCTGGCCGGGGACTGCGCAGAAGAGCAGCAGCCCCGCGATGGTCAGGCCGATGTCCACCGGAGCCATTCCAAGCGACCTCTTCATGAAGGTCGGGCTCCAGGCGAAAACGTTGTTGATGATCATGTTGAGCCCGCCATAGCCGAGGCAGAGCAGCGCCAGCAGCTTCCAATGCTCGCGGATGAATCCGCCGACTCCGGTCCTGGACGGGCCGGCCGCGGCCGCCAGGCGCCCGGTACGGGCAGGCTCGGGAACGATAAAGGCGAGCAAGGCGAGCAGTGGGCCGGGCAGGCCGGTCAGGAAGAAGACGAGCCGCCACGAACTCAATGCGCCGATCATGGGCAGCACGATCAGGCCGTGGCTGCGGCTGAATTCCACGATCAGTCCCCCGCCGAGGATCGCGATCGCACCGCCCACGAGCCCGCCTGCCGAGTAGATCGACATGGCCATCGAGAGTCGCCGCGGCGCAAAGGAATCGGAAAGCATCGAATAGGCCGCGGGCCCGAGAGCTGCCTCGCCGATCCCGACCAGCATGCGGGCCAGGAACAGCTCGCCGAAGCTTCCGGCAAGCCCGCAGGCGGCGCAGGAAATACCCCACAAGGCGACGCTGACAGCGATCAGCGTACGGCGCGAGATACGGTCGACGAGATAGCCCATGAAGAGGCCGATGGTCGAAAAGAAGATCGCGAAGGACAGGCCGAGCAGCAGGCTGACCTTGACATCGCTGATGTCCAGATCGTGCCGGATCGGATCGACCAGCATTGCCATGACCTGGCGATCGACCATCGCGAAGACATAGAAGACGAACAGGATGAACACCGTCGTCCAGCCGATCCGAGCGGGCGGAGCCGCGCGGTTGTCGAACGCCGCGCCTCCTGCAGTCGTCGCCTGCAGCACCGCGTCAGGCTTTGAGGTTCGGGCGGACGTTCAATCCGTAGGGACCGCGAAACAGCACCAGGGGGATATATTCGACCGGCTTCTCCTGGGCCAGTGTCATGTCCGGCATGGTCTCGAGCAGCCGCTCGAGCACGATCCTGTATTCGATCCGGGCGAGCGGCGCCCCGAGGCAGAAATGCCAGTTCTTGCCGAAGGCGAGATGCTCGATTGCATTCTTGCGGCGGATGTCGACCTCTTCCGGATTCTCGAACCTTTCGGGGTCGTGATTGCCTGCGCCAAGCATGAGCATGACGGTCGCGCCGGCCGGCACCGGCACTCCGCCGATCTCGGTGTCGATCTTCGCGATGCGGCGATGGGTGACGGTCGGCGAATCGAAGCGCAGCAACTCCTCGACTGCGCCTGGGACGAGCGATCGGTCGGCGAGGAGGTCCTCCCACGCATCGCGATGCAGCATCAGCTGGTTGATCCCGTTCAGCAGCGCATTGGCGGTCGTCTCATGTGCGGCCAGAGAGAGCGAATAGACCATCGAATCCACATCCTCGACGGTGACCGCGCCATTCGAGTTGCGCGCGACCTCAAGCACTTCGCTGGTGAAATCATCGGCGGGATTGGTTTCGCGCATTCGGACGAAATCGTGCACATAGCGCCAGAAATCGACGAGCTGCTGGGCGGCGAGAATCTGATCCTCGTCGCTGAGCTGGCCGTAAGTGAGGAGAACGCGCTTGCCGCACCAGCTCTGCAGCAGCTCCGTATCCTCCTGCGGAAAGCCGAGCAAGGCGAAGCCGGCATAGGATGTCGTCGGGAAGACGACCTGCGCTCCGATATCGACCACCTCCTGGTCGGCGATGCGCGCGAGGCGATCGTCGAGATAGGTACGAAGCAGCGGCTCGACCGCCTTCCAGCGCCGCGGCGTCAGGACCTTGGCGGCCGCGCTGCGCATTGCGGTGTGACGGGGCGGATCCGCATTGTTGAAGGTCGGCTTGCGCTTGAAATTGGCCGAAAGGATCGACTGGGCCGCCTCGCAGATCGGGCTGAACGGCGCCGAGGCGTTGGCGGAGGAGAAGGTTTCCCGGTTCTTGAACACCGAGACGATGTCCTCGAAGCGGGTCACCAGGAACAGATCATATTCCGGCGAGTAGGCGACCGGGGCTTCTTCGCGCAGCTGCTTGAAGAACGGGTAGGGGTTGCTGACATAGTCGCCCTCGAAGGGGGTGAATCCATGGGTCACCGGGCAGCTGCCTCGGGTAGCGGGATTCAACACATTCATTTGCCGTTCCTCTCGCTTCTTCAGCCGACCGGTTCCGCGCTTTCGTGGGCGGGGTCGGCACCATCGACCCTGCTGGCGCGTTGACATCGGCTGTCGTGCGCAATTATGATATGGAAACTCGCGTAACGCAATGTTGAATTAGTTGGCTGTTCCCGAAGCGTGATCGGGGGTCGGTCGTGGTACTGCTCCAGGAGGATCATATGGCCGCTAATGCTCTGGAATCCCCTTTGTCTGCGGGGCAGCCGCCGCGGATGCTGCACCATACCGCCTATGTCACGCATGACGTCGCGGCAACGGTGGATTTCTACACCCGAGTCCTCCGGATGCAGCTGGTCAGCTCGGTGATCGACGACGCGATTCCGTCCACCGGGGATCCTTTTCCCTACATTCATCTCTTCTTCGAGCTTGCCGACGGTTCGACCATCGCCTTCTTCGAATCGCTCGATCTGCCGCCGGCCGCCGCGAGCACCCATCCGGCCTATGAGATCTTCAACCATCTCGCCCTAGATGCCGGCTCGAAGGACGAGGTCGATCGCTGGGCCGATCATCTGCGCGCCGAGGGCGTCGACTTCATCGGGCCGGTCGAGCACGGCATCATCTACAGCATCTATTTCCGCGACCCGAACGACATCAGGCTCGAGCTGACAGCGGATATCGTGCCGACCTGGAAGGAGCATGGCGCTCAGGCGGCTGACGACGTCGCGGAGTGGCAGAAGCTCAAGGCGCAGACCGCGCGCGACGGGAATAGTGACGGCGCCGTCGCCTGGATCAGGCAGCGGCGCCTGATCCGCCCCGACAGCCCCGTGGACTGACCGGAGGGTCGCGGTTCAGCCCGGCTGAGCGGCGAGCTCCCGCGTATAGCCGAGCTCGCGCGAAATCATGTCGGCGTATTTCCGGATTGCGACTGCGACCCGGCCCTCGGGATCGGCGTCGAGCTCGTTGGCCGGACCAAGGGTGGACAATGCCGCCACCAGCACTCCGCGATGGTCGAAGATCGGCGCCGACACCGCATTGACCGTCGCATTGACCCCGCCCCGCGTCAGGCCGACGCCCAACTGGCGGACCTCTTCGAAGGCGCGCTCGATCTGGGTCTCCGAAGGCGCCTTGCCGCCGCTCGACCGGCCGGTGGAAAAATCGCGCTTCACCTGGCCGCGGGTCAGTATGGCCGGCATCCATGCACCGAACACCTGGCCGGTTGCCGAGGTGAGCAGGGGCATGATCTCACCGACGCGGGTGCCGATGGTGATCGGACGCCGCGCCTCCTCGACCGCGATGATCGTCGGACCGTCATAGGCCCAGATCGCCAGCGCCACTGAGAAGCCGACATCGGCGCAGATCAGCGGAAGCCGCGCCCCGCCGACCTTGACCACGTCGAGGCTCTGGATCGCCCGCAAGCCGATCAGCCGCGCCATCGGGCCGAGTCGGTAGCGGCCGGTGATCGTGTCGCGCTCCACCAGCTGGGAGCGCACAAGGCTGACCATGTAGCGGTGCGCCTTGGCGGACGGCATGCCCGCATTTGCGGCCAGCGTCTTGAGCATTGGCGGGGGATTGTCGAAGGCGTGCTCGACCAGGGTCGCCATCAGCTGCATTCCGATCTCGATCGACTGGATTCCGAGCTTGCCGCCTTCCTCGCCTAACGCCTCGCCCGCGGACATTCCGTTCTCGTCGGCTCGCGACGCTTTGTCCTTCGCCATTTCTTCCCCCCATGCCCCGACTTCGGGCGGCCACGTGGCCTCAGGCCTAAACGTGCAATCGCGGCTTGCCAATCGTTCACATCCTGCCCCGCCGCCGTTGACACTGAGCGGAAGCAAAATTACGGAATGAGTAATCCTGTTAAACACAGCAAGACCGATAATCGGCTGAAAGGAGGAGGGGTGAGCAAGATCGCCGCGCAATTGGGGTGCTACATCCTTCCGGGCGGAGGCGCGGATCCGAGGGACGGGCTGAAGCAGGCGCGGATCGCCGAGGAGATCGGTCTCGGCGCGATCTGGCTCGGCGAGCGCTTCGACACCAAGGATTTCCCGTCCATCCTTGGCGCGGTCAGCCAGGTCACCGAACGGATAATGCTGGGCCTTGCGGTGACGCCGATGAATGTGCGTCACCCGATGGTTCTCGCCTCCACCGGTCAGACGCTGCAGGCCTTGTGCGACGGCCGGTTCCGGATGGGGTTCGGCAAGTCGGCGGACTGGCGATGGCAGGGTTATGGAATAGCCGAGCCGAAGATCGCGTCGATGCGCGATGTCGCCACCCTGCTGCGTCGGCTGTGGACTGGCGAGGCGATCACCTATGATGGCCCGGCCGGCAACTTCCCGATGATCAAGCTGCCGACCATCCTGCCGATCGCGCCGCCGCCGCTCTACCTCGCGGCGGTCGGTCCGAAGACGCTCAAGATGGCTGGCGCGGTCTATGACGGAGTCATCCTCCATCCCTTTCTGTCGGTCGAGGCGGTGGCCAATTCGGCGCGGATCGTGCGCGAAGGCGCCGTCGAGGCTGGTCGCGACCCGGCATCGGTCAGGATCATCGCCGCCGTCGTCTCCGCGCCCGACCTCGACGAGCGGGAAACCAGGCTCGCCATCCACTCGCGCGGTGCCGGCTATTTCCACGTCAACGGGCTCGGCGACCAGCTCGTTGCGATCAACGGCTGGGATCCGGCGGACCTGGCCGCCTACCGCAACGATCCGCGCGCGCTCGCGGCGGGCAGCAAGGCGATCGACAAGGCGCTGTCGCGCCACGAGCTTATCGAGCTTACCGACGCGATGCCGGCCCACTGGATTCCCTCCACCTCCGCGATGGGAAGCTCGGCCGAGGTGGCGTTCACCCTGCGCAAATATATCGACGCCGGCGCCGACGAGATCATGATCCACGGCAGCACCTCGGACAAGCTGCACGGGCTCGTCGACGCGTGGAACGCCTGACCTCCGAGGAGGCCGTCGCGCGCCTGCAGCGCTGGGTACAGGTGCGGGACGGTTTCGGGGCGGCACCGCGAGTCCTCGAGGTCCGGCCCCTGGCCGGTGGTCAGTCGAGCGACATGCTTCGCTTCACCTGCCGCGACGGGGACGGACCCGAGCAGGCCTTTGTCGTCCGCCGCGAGCCGCGCGCAAAGCAATTGTTCCTCAAGCCCGACGTGACCCGCGAATATCGCATCATCGAGGGAGTCGCCCGCGCCGGCACGGTGCCGGTGCCGCCGCTGATGGG
This sequence comes from Alphaproteobacteria bacterium, assembly GCA_028293055.1. Lineage (GTDB taxonomy): Bacteria > Pseudomonadota > Alphaproteobacteria > Sphingomonadales > Sphingomonadaceae > Allosphingosinicella. Next base: position 185 of record JAQGLD010000034.1, on the reverse strand, counting down.
GGTCGAGCCCGGCGAGGACGCCCTCGGCGCGCCATTCTTCGTGATGCGCGAGGTCGAGGGATTCGTGCCGCTAGGACGGCCCTCCCTGCACGTCACGGGTCCGCTCTGCGCGCTCGAACCGTCGCTGCGTCGCACCTTGTGGTCGTCGGCGATGGATGCCCTGGTCGGAATCCATGAAGTGGACT